>JAJXVI010000069.1 GCA_021782195.1 bacterium
ATGATTCGCAATGCCCCACAGACAATTCAGAACGTCGTGACCTATCAGGTGCTCATCGACGTGAGCAACGGCGCGCTCAAGCTGCGCCCGGGAATGACGGCGAACCTTACGCTGATGGTGGCGGCGTGCTCGAACGTGTTGCGGGTGCCCAATGCAGCGCTGCGTTTCCATCCGGAGGATGTCGGGCTGTCGCTTGTGGAGCCGCCGTTGCCCTCGGGCTGCGGAAGAGTCTGGACTGTTGAGAAAGGGGTGTTGCATTCCCGCGACCTCAAGACCGGAATCACCGATGGGGCGCGTACCGAAGTGCGAGGGGGACCTCTCAGAGCGGGCGACCTCGTGGTGGTCGGGCGCTCCTCATCGGCATCCGACGCGCAGCAACGAAGTTCCGGGGCGAGCCGGCCCGTCTCTCGAATGCCCCATGTACACTAAAAGACGCCCCGGAGCGTTCGCACACCCCGGCAAGATGGGGAGACTGCCCACTCTTTCCGGATTGCGAGAAGAACGAAAGCACAGGAGACTGGAGGACACAGAGCAGTGGCGCTTAGCGAGGAATCACTCGTGGATGCACGCGACGTCGTGGACTCCGCCGATTCCCTGATCGAGGTGATCGACCTGCATCGGGTCTACGGCAGCGGGATCCTGGCCGTCCATGCCCTGCGTGGCGTGAGCTTTCACGTGGGGCATGGCGAACTGGTGGCGATCGTGGGACCATCCGGTTCGGGCAAGACCACGATGATGAATATTCTTGGCTGTCTGGACCGACCCACCACCGGCCAGTATCGACTCGGCGGCCGCGACGTTTCTACCTTGAGTGCTGACGAACTCGCCGATGTGCGCAATGCCAGAATCGGATTTGTGTTTCAAGGCTTCAACCTGCTCCCCCGCAACTCGGCAGTGCAGAACGTCGGTCTGCCGTTGCGCTACGGTCCCCCTCTTTCCTCCGCAGAGCGCCACCGTCGCTCCCTGGAGTGTCTGTCCGTGGTGGGGCTGGCGCACCGGGCATCTCACCTTCCAAACCAGTTGTCCGGCGGCGAACAACAGCGCGTGGCCATTGCCCGTGCCCTTGTGAACAATCCTTCCCTCATTCTGGCCGACGAGCCAACGGGCAATCTCGACACCCGGCGTTCCGAGGAGATCCTGGCGCTGTTCCAGCGATTGAACCGTCTCAAGGGGATGACGATTGCGCTGGTTACCCACGAGCCGGACATCGCGGCGTGCTGCCGACGCGTCCTGCATTTTCGTGACGGTGTGCTGGAGCGTGACGAGCCGATCGTGATGCGCAGCCTTGATACAAACGACGGGGACGCTTTCGCTGTCCGTGACCCTGCGGGTCCCACTCCGTCGCGTGGCGTGGAGTGCGTGCCATGCGTTCCCTGATGATGGCGAGAATGGCCATGCAGGCGCTGGCGCAGAACAAACTGCGCACCTTTCTCACGACCCTCGGCATCATCATTGGCGTCGCGTCGGTCATCGCGATGGTCGCACTCGGGCAGGGCGCAAGCGCGTCGGTACAGGCGCGCATTGCCGGCCTCGGCGTCAACGTTCTCACGGTTTTTGGCGGCAGTGCGACCACCGGCGGGGCACGACAGGGATCGGCTGCCGTGGAGTCGTTGCGGGCTGCCGACGTCGAGGCCATTCGGCGCGAGTGCCCATCCGTGCGCTTGCTCTCGCCTCAGTTGCGACGCAGCGCGCAGGTCATTGCGGGCGACAACAACTGGGCGACCGGGCTGCAGGGCGTTGATACGGCCTATTTCCGCATTCGCGAATGGACGTTTGCGACGGGTTCCGCGTTCGAAGCGATCGACACAACGGTGTCGGCCAAAGTGTGCGTTCTGGGAGAGACCGTTCGGCAGCAGTTGTTCGGGAACGCTGACCCCGTGGGGGCAGTCGTGCGCGTGAACCAGGTGCCACTGCGCGTGGTCGGCGTGCTGACTCCGCGCGGTCAGACCTCATTTGGTCAGGACCAGGACGATGCCGTCTTCATCCCGTACACGACGTTCATGAACCGCCTGTACGGCACCGACCGATTCAGCATGATCGTGCTTTCGGCGGTCTCACCGGAGGAGGTCGATGCTGCTCGTGCCGAGGTGACATCGCTGCTGCGGCAACGCCACCACATTCGTGCCTCGAGCGACGATGACTTCTACATTCGTACCCAGCAGGAGATTGCGCAGGCTGCTGAACAGACCACGGCCATTTTCACCCTGCTGCTGGGAGGAATCGCCGCCGTCTCACTTGTGGTCGGAGGCATCGGTATCATGAACATCATGCTGGTGAGCGTGACCGAGCGCACCCGCGAGATCGGCGTCCGCCTGGCTGTGGGCGCGCATCGGCGTGACATCCTGGTTCAGTTCTTCACGGAAGCGCTCGTGCTGAGTGTGCTGGGTGGACTGGCTGGAATCCTGGTCGGGGCCATTGCCGTGTGGGTTGTGCGTGCGCTTTCGCCGTGGGCCCCCATCATGACCGTAAGCAGCGTGCTTGTGGCGTTTTTCTGTGCATCCGCGGTCGGTCTGCTCTCAGGCTACTATCCCGCGCGGAAGGCCGCGCACCTCGACCCGATAGAGGCGCTGCGACACGAATGACGGTACCGTGCCATCGGCTTCACGCGGCAGTTCGAGACGCGCAGACCGACTTCGCGCGGTGATTCCACGAGCGAGTCATGGAGGCGCTCCAGAGCGTTCCGGTGGGGCGCACGATGAAGAGGTACCACTGGATCATGATGGCTGACCTCCAGAAAAGCGATGACCGGTTGTCCTGTACGTTAAGTGTAGCGTGTCACGTGATCCAGGGGTGATCGGGTTTTGAGGTGATCTGCCATGATGGCTCGAGAGGAGAAGGATTTACAAGTCGCACCGGATTTGTCAGGTTCTCGCCCGATGTTTGCTGAAACGATCTTCAGTGTTCGCGTCGAGTGGACGTGTGGTCGTGAATGATCTTCCATCCCTGCGTTGTGCGCTGCCAGATGAGGGTGAAGACTCCGTCCTGGACGGCGGGTTGACCTGGAACGCCCTCGAGGAACCACTGTCCCACACAGAGTGCGTGGTCTTTTCCGAGCGGGGTGATGCGCACATTCTGGAAGCGCAGATGTCCCATGGACAGGACATTTTTGCCATAGTGCTCTTGATAGCGCTGATAAAGGGTCTTCCATCCCTGCGTGAGCACGCCAGCGGATACGAAGGTGGTGTCCGGTGCGTTCAGGTACCCCTCCATGAACCCCTTGATGTCGCCACGGTTCCACGCCTCTTGCTGGAAGGCCAGCACTTTCGGAATGGCAACGCGGGGGTCGCGCGCTCGCCCCTTACGGAGCGACAACGGACGCGCCGTGGGGGAAGCGATCCCGTGCGACGGGGTTGCGCTTCCGGGCGCACTCAACAGCGCGTACACCGTGGCCAGTGCGACGAGCAGGCAGGTTGTGCGGCAATGTTTTCGCGTGTTCACGGTTGCCCGAATCCTCCGCCGCCAGGGGTTTCCACGCGCAGCCGGTCCCCCGGCTCGAGCGTGAGCGTGATTTTCGCGGGAAGTTCTTGCGGTGGGTGTCCCTTCCTGTAGAGCAGGTTGCGCCCGGTCGCGCCGGGACGTCCCCCCTGCAGGCCCCACGGGGCGTGTACGCGTCGTTCGGTGATGAGGGTGCATTCGCAGGGCACCCCGACGGCAAGCTCTCGCACCAGACCGTCCCCTCCTCGGAACCTTCCGGCCCCGCCCGATCCCCGCCGGATGGCGTACGCCGTGATCCGGAACGGATAATGCAGCGCGATGCTCTCCACCGGCGTGTTCATCGTGTTCGTCATGTGTGTGTGCACAGCAGACATCCCGTCGGCGTGCGGACGGGCTCCCATGCCACCCCCCATGGTCTCGTAGTAGGCGAAATTGCGCCCCCGATCCGTATCGAAGCCGCCAATGGCAAGGTTGTTCATCGTGCCCTGCGACGCGGCGGGAATACGCTCTGGAAGCGCCTGCGTCAGGGCACCGAACATGGCGTCGACGATGCGCGTGCTGGTCTCGACGTTGCCTGCAGCGACCGCCGAAGGGTAGACAGCGCGCACAAGCGAGCCTTCCTCGGCTTCGATCGTCAGGGGAATGAAGGAACCGTGATTGACGATTGCGGCCCGTGCAAACAGACACCGCACGGCATAGTAGACGGCGGAGACCGTGACCGGCATCGGGCAGTTCACGTTGCCGCGCACCGCCTGAGAAGTACCCTGAAAGTCCACGGTGAGCGTGTCGTCGCGTTTGCGCATGCAAAGGCGTATCGGAATGTCGCATGCCCCGGCGCCATCGTCGTCGAGCACGTCCTCGAAGGCGTACGTGCCGTCGGGAATCAATCGGATGGCTGCGCGCGACGTGCGCTCCGCGTACTCGACCAGATCGTTCATGGCTGTCGTCAGGCAGTGCTCGCCGTAGTGTCTGACCGTTTCTCGCAGGCGCTCCCTGCCGGTATGGAGCGCTGCCACCTGTGCGCGCAGGTCTCCGTCACGTTCCTCGGGTGTGCGCACCTGTTCGCGAATCCACGCCAGGAGTTGGGTGTCCCACTGTCCCCCGACAAGCAGTCGCTGCGGCGCGATGCGCATCCCTTCTTCGTCGATGTGGCGCGAGAGCGGCATCGATGCCGCCGTAATGCCACCGATGTCGGAGTGGTGTGCACGATTTGCAAGGTAGCCGATGACCTTGCCATTCGTTTCTACCGCTTCAAGCACGGTGATGTCGGGGAGGTGGGTGCCACCCTCGTACGGGTCGTTGAATATGAGCACGTCGCCGGCGCGCGGATTGTGTTCGGCGATGACCGCGCCAGCAGCGTACGCCATCGACCCCAGGTGCACGGGAATGTGGGCGGCCTGCGCGATGAGGCGGCCGTGCGGGTCGAACAGGGCGCAGGAGAAGTCTTTGCGCTCCTTGATGTTGGGCGAGAAGGACGAACGACAGAGGGCGACGCCCATCTCGTCGCATATCGAGGCGAACAGATTGTGGAAGATTTCGAGTTCGAGCTGTTTCACGGTGCGGCTGCTACGTCCCATCCGATATGCACGGCCGCGCTCCACGGATCTTCCGGGGTCAGCCCTGTCACGTCGATGCAGAGATTGCCGTGGTCGTCGACGCGCACGTAAGCGCCCGGCGGAACCCAGGTGGTGGCGCTCAGTTCCACTACCACGGCCGGGCCCTGGAACTCGTGCCCCGCCCGCAGGCTGCTCCTGTCGATGACGGCGGCGTCGCGCCAGCCGAAGCCAGGTCCGCACCAGGCGCGCCTCGTGAGGACGGGGACGACCGGTCGGTCTGTCGCGGGAAGCACAGGGGGGACCACCGGCGGGGTGGGAACCGACACACGCACCCGCGCGTGGACGATTTCCACGCGCCCATCCGGGTTGCAGTGTCCGAATCGGCGCTGGTGAGCGCGGTGGAAGTCATCGACCATGTCTTCAGAGTAGGGGACTGGAATCTCGAACGACTGGCCTGCGTAGCGCAGATCAACCGTGCGGCTCACCACGCGTTCCCCTTCGACCCGGTCGGCGTCAAGCACGGTTCGAGCGTCCCGTTCAAGTTCGGCCATCACGTGCGGGAGGGTCTCTTCGTGGCCCAGCACGGTTCGGCTGCGGTCCTTGATCACGTCGGCGTTGAGCACTCCGTACGCGCTCAACGTACCCGGACTGCAGGGTACCACGACCCTGGAGATGCCGAGCGCGGTGGCAAGGTCGGCTGCGTGCAGTCCTCCAGCGCCGCCGAAGCACAGCAGCGTGAAGTCGCGAACGTCGTGTCCACGTTCCACCGAGATGACGCGGATGGCGCGCTCCATGTTGGAGTTGACCACGGCGACCACGGCTGAGGCGACGTCTTCCCCACGCATTCCGAGGGGAGCCGCAAGCGAATCCGCCGCCCGCATGGCTGCGATCTCGTTGAGGTGCATCTCTCCTCCCAGGAAGTGTGCGGGCGAGAGTCGGCCGAGCGCGAGGTTGGCGTCGGTCACGGTGAAGTGGGTGCCACCACGATCATAGCAGGCCGGACCGGGCTGGGCTCCCGCGCTGTGTGGCCCGACCGTGAGCGCTCCTCCGCCGTCAAATGCCGCGATCGACCCTCCCCCGGCTCCCACGGTGTGGATGTCGATCATCGGCACGCGCAGAGGAAAGCCCTCGATGGAACCTTCCGAGGTGACGACAAACCCGTCGTCGACCAGCGCGACATCGGTGGAGGTTCCTCCCATGTCGAAGCTGACAAAACGCGTGACCCCGGCCGCTCGACCCACGTGGGCCGCTCCGACCACGCCTCCTGCCGGTCCGCTCAGGATGGTGTGGACGGGAAGGCGACGTGCGTCGTTCGGTGGCATCTGTCCTCCGTTGGACTGCATGATGCGGAAGGCGCCGTCGGGCGCACGCGAGGTCTGGTGCGAACGCTCTTCGGGCGGTGCAAGGTCCCGGGCGCCCAGGATTTCTCCCAGCCGTTCTTCCAGGCACGCGATGTACCGCTCCATGACGGGGGCCACGGTCGCATTCACCACGGTCGTCGAGGCTCGCTCGTATTCCCGATACTCACGCACCACCCGCGACGAGAGGCTCACGGGCAGGCCAAGCGGTGCCAGAACCTCGGCCAGGGATTCTTCGGCCGCATTATCGTTGAAGGAGTCGAGCAATACGATCGCGATTGACTCGACCCCGAGTGCGGCTACAGTGTCGCGCAGCAACGCGACATCCACGGGGTTGTCAACTTCGACGACGTGTGCGGGGTCGATCAGGGGGAGGGGTGCGCTTGCGTCGAGATCGTAGAGCGACGGGCGCACCTGCCGACCGATGAAGAACACGTCCCCGAATCCGCGCGTCGTCACCAGGGCCGTTCTGGCCCCCTTGCGCTCGAGGACGGCGTTGGTCGCCACCGTGGATCCGTGCACGAGCAACTCGGCGGTGAGGTCGCCCTTTGCCCCCAACCCGAGCAGGATGGCGCGGGAAGGGTCGTCCGGAGTTGAAGGGACCTTGTGATGTGTCACGCTGCCGTCATCGTGAACGAACACGAAGTCAGTGAAGGTTCCGCCGACGTCGACCCCCACCCGCATCATGGGTGAAATCCTCCCGCAGATACGGAATTGACGGTGAGCGAGATGACGATCCAGATCTCCGTGGCGAAGCACAGACACAGTTCCAGTGCGGAGAGGGTACGGAGGGTACGCAACTGTCTCGGCGCATCTTGACCGATGTTCCGACAGCTTCGGGCTGCGAGGTAGAGGCCCGCAGCCAGGAGCAGGAGACCGCTGGCGAGCGTGCCGGACAGGGTGGGCAGAGCGCCCTTGTCGCTGATCGCCTCCAGGACTCGCTGGGCGGTCGAGGACGTTGGTTCCTTGAAGGTGAGATGAGCCGCGTAGTAACCGGCGAGATGGGCGGCCAGGTACACCCACTGCAGGACGAAAATGGCGCTGCCGAGACCGGTCACAGCGACCGTCCATTCCAGTCGCTGCCCTGTCTCGCGCAGGCTCCGTCCTCGCCGCGCCCACCACGCGGTCAGCGCAACGAGCAGCACGATCAGTACAACCGTGGGCCCGAAAAAGGGGAGGCCGATCAGGGTCTTTAGGGAGAGGTGCGCACCTTTCACGGCATCAACTCCCGTGCGTGGAGCTCGGAAAGTGCGAGGAGGACACCCATCTGCACGTGCACGTACGACATTCCTCCCTGGAGATACACCGCATAGGGCTCGCGCAGCGGCCCGTCGGCAGACAGTTCCATCGAGGATCCGGCGACGAACGAGCCGCCCGCCATGATGATGGGGTCCCGATAGCCCGGGTTGTTGACGGGTTGCGGCACCGCGCGTGCGTCGACCGGACCGGCCGCCTGCACGCCCCGGCAGAATGCCGTGAGCCTCTCCTTGCTTCCAAGGCGCAGTGCCTGAATGATGTCGGTTCGTGGCTCACCGGGGCGCGGGGAGACCTCGAAGCCCAGGGCTTCGAACAGGTGGGCTGCCCAGACGGTACCCTCCAGCGCCTGACCGACGACCTGAGGCGACATTGCAAGCCCCTGTGCCAGGGTGCGGGTGATGTCCATCGTGGCGCCCTGGCCTCCGGAGATGCCGGGTGCCGTCATGGCGACGCGGGCGGCTTCGACGATGTCAGCGCGGCCGGCGACGTAGCCTCCCGTTGGAGAGAGCGTGCCGCCCAGGTTCTTGATGAGAGAGCCTGCCAGGCAGTCGGCGCCGATCTGGGTTGGCTCCAACCGTTCGACCATCTCTCCGTAGCAGTTGTCGACGAGCACGACGATCTCGGGGCGGGCGTGTCGCAGCCGTGAGATAAGCTGCTCCATGCGCGCGAGGTCGAGTGAAGGACGCCAGTCGTATCCACGAGAACGCTGAACGTAGGCCACCTTGCAGTTCGGTTCGCGCACTGCCTCTGCCGCGGCATCGAGGTCTGGAGTTCCATCGGCAAGCAGCGAAACCGTTCGAAAATCGACCCCCCATTCTTCGAGCGACCCACGGGCGCCAGAAAGTACAGGCTTGAGAGTATCATAGGGAGGGCCGGTGACCGATACGATCCGGTCGCCAGGGCGGAGAACCCCGAACAGCAGCGCTGCCAGGGCGTGCGTGCCGGAGACGAGGTTCCATCGCACGCATGCGTCCTCTGCGCCGAAGACGCGTGCGACGGTGGCGTCGAGCGCCTCTCGACCGCTGTCGTGGTAACCGTAGCCGGTCGAGCCTGCAAAGTGCCCTTCTCCCCAGCCCAGGTCCACGAAGGCACGCAGAACCTTC
>JAJXVI010000070.1 GCA_021782195.1 bacterium
GCAAACATCCCGGAGATCCGTGACGCGGCGACCACCATCCTCGGTGAGCTCGATACCATCAGCGCCAACACGAAGCTCCAGGACATGAACGGCGACATCAAGCAGATTGAACAGGCCGTCTCGGATCCATCCTACAACGGTGGCCCGACGCGCGCACTCACCGCATTCGACCGCTGGTCGCGAAACCTCGGAATGCGCGTTCGCGACGTATACCTGCTCGATGGTTTCTGGTACTACACAGCTGGCATCGATCTGGCGGGGCTGAACTGGCTGCCGGAGAATGACAAGTTCAACTCCCCGTACTTCCGCGACTACTGCCAGCTGCTCTACAACGCCCAGCCGAGCACAGGCCTGCCTTCCGGAGTGCGCTTCGAAATGGCTCAGATCCTGCGCATCCACAACTACTCGTGGCCCTTCTACACCTTCCAGCAGAAGTGGGCCCAGGAAGCCATCAACGGCATCCTGAAGAGCTGACGACCGCGGGTCTATCGCTCATCATACCGACTTCGAAAGAGGTCGGTATTTTTGTTTGCTCGCCTCAATGTCAGGCGAGGCCGAACCGCGTCTCCAGCGCCACCTCGAAAATACGGGGCCAGGGGAGACGCGCATCGAAAACGAGAGGGCCCTGCACCGTTCCCAGGCGCCCGGACCTCCCACGCCAGGCGCGGTCAAAGAAACCGTGAGCAATTTCCCCCAGACGGTCGCCAACCAGACGCTGCACCGCCTCGTGACGGTCACCCAGCGCGTAGGGGTTGGCGCCCTCTTCGGCCAGCACGCGCGCGACATCCTGACGAACGGAAGCCTGATAGAACGCGTCGTCCACAAATCGCTCGAACAGAAACCGCTGATGCGCCTCTTCCGCCGCGAACGTCGACGCCGAATCGGCGGACAGCCCCCCCGTGCTCGCCTCCAGCGCATGCGAGCTTAGCTGCGCCGCGAACGTCGACGCCGAATCCGCACCAAGCACCCGCAATACGGCGTGGGCCAGCACCGTCCCCACCGTGTTCCCCGCGGTGTTCCACGCCGCGTAGGCGGCAAGGCGCGGCAGTTCAACGGCTTCCTCCAGCGCCTGCACGAACGCCAGATCGCCGCCGTTGGCGTAGCCAAGATCGGCAACGGCCACGTGATGGCCACGCTCCAGGGCCCTGGCAATGCGACGTGCCAGAAGCCAGTGCCGGCGGCTGGGACGCAACGCCTGACACTGCACCGCAGCCTCCTGTTGACGCCCCGCGCAACCGTTCACGAAAAGGTCGAGGTCGGCGTCGTGCCCCTCCTCCACCAGGGAAATGCCGAGCACCCGCGCGTGCGCCTCCAGCAGCGCCTCCACGGAACGGTCCTCATAACGCGTGAAGCGCGCAGCGAACGTATCAGGTGAGGTGTGCACCGCCACGCGCAGGCGACGACCGGCGAGGCCAACCGCGTGGCGAGCCAGAAGCAGCATCGCCACCTCGTCGGTGCCGGGAAGAAGGTCGGAGCGATCGCAAGCGAGCACGGGCTCCAGGAGACGTCGTTCGCTGACGTTGCATCCTTCGGTCCGACTGTCGTCCATGCCGATCAGGGCAAAGCGCACGAGCCCCTGCTCGGCCCACCGGAGAGCGGCCTGATTGACAGCATGGTTGCGCGCGCGCGTCCGACGGTAACGGTCAAGAAAGCCCTCGGGAAGCGCGTCCGCCAGTTTCCGCGCACGTCCGCGCAGCACGGAGACGGCCAGCGGGTTCGCCGCCAGGTCCGCGCGTCCGGTCAGGCGAGACCACTTGAGCAGGCGCTCCGAGCGCAGACGCTCGTCATCGCTGGTGCACAGCGGCGGGACGCGCATGAGAACGCTGAATGCATCCACCGACGCAGAGGCGCAAGAAGCCAGCAGCAATCCGAGTTCCTCGACGCGAGCCGCGCACGCAGGCGCATCGACGTTGAAGGCCCGTGAGGCAACAAGCCCTCCGAAAACCAGCATGTCGACTGACAGGACCGCGTGTCGCGCGTGCCCGAGCGCCTCACGCAGCCAGGCCGTGAGCGCGCCCGTGTCGCCGGCCCGGGTGAACCAGCCGAGCAACGCATCGGGGGGACGCACCGTGGTCCAACCCACCAGCGGCGCCAGTTGCGCTGCAAAATCACGGGTGCACGGGCGATCGTCGAGCGGAACGATCAGCACGTCGCATCTGCCGACTGGCACGGTCTGGCTGTTCACGATGCGCCCGAGGGATCAGGCGACTTCGACACGAGGCGACGTATCAAGCGGGGGGACCGCCCGTCCCAGCGACATCCGGTCGATCTCTGTGCGAAACGCGCGCGTGGCGTCTCGCAACGAATGCGCGTCGTGCCCGGTGACCACCGCGCCAATCACGATTCCACGCGCCCCGGCCCGTTGCAGGTGCGGCACGTCGCGGGGCAGATAGCGACGCTGGGAGGGAATCACGATGGGAGTTGGCGCGGCGTGCTCGGCCAGGACGCGATAGGAAACGAGATCGTGCGCGGTCAGGGGAGACGTATATTCATCCGGGGGCACGATGGAAGCCTCGATGACCCGCGCCCCGAGTTGCCCGACAAGCGCGGCCCGTTCGAGTGGAAACTGAAAGTTGACGGCCATCATGCAGCCCAGGTCGTTACGTTCCAGCATCCGCGGAAGGGCGTGGTGAACAAAGGCGTCCCAGAAATCGATCCCCGCCGCCGCAATCTCGGAGAGCTCTTCATCGCTCGCCATCGTCTGCGCACCGGGAACGATACCGACGGGCACGTTCGCCTGCGAAACGATGCGACGAATCACGTCGCGTTCTTCGCGCCACGTGCGAAAGAGCGTGCCGCTCGCGTGGTGGTGGACGTTCAGGTGGACCTTGAGCGCGTCGGCGCCACCTTCGATGGCGGCACGCGCGAGTTCGACGTCATTGCGCGGCAGGCTCACAATAAGAACGAACCGCTCTGATATCAGGTCAAAAAGTTTCACGCCCCCCTCTTCTCCCTGGCACCCTCCCGTTCCTCGATGCGCACCCGCGGGGGAAGT
Source organism: bacterium (assembly GCA_021782195.1). Lineage (GTDB taxonomy): Bacteria > Vulcanimicrobiota > Xenobia > RGZZ01 > RGZZ01 > JAJXVI01. The sequence goes on from JAJXVI010000070.1 coordinate 2,996, forward strand.
CCGCGCAACGCGCCAGGATCGGCGGGGACGTACGCGCGCGCACCCGCGGGGGAAGTCCGCGCAACGCGCCAGGGTCGGCGGGGACGTACGCGCGCGCACCCGCGGGGGAAGTCCGCGCCCCGCAAAGGGCGCTCTCGAGGCGACGCCCGCGCGCCTTCTCAGTCGACCTGCGACCCACCGGACTGGCGCGAAGCTTCCTCCTCCTCGAGGGCGGCCCACGAGGCAAGGTTTCCTCGCGCAACCCGGACCATCAGTGCGCCGACCACCAGGACGGCAAGCGTCAGGCAGAGTCCCTCGTCGAAGCCTTCGTAGCTGAACGGGCCGTAACGCGGCCGCAAGCGGATCGGCTGGGACGGAATCAGCTCGGCGGACGTGTCCAGTTGCCTGTGAAGAACCACTTCGCGCGGATAAAAAAGATGTCGCGTGAGCACCAGCGTGTGCGAATCAACCGCGGGCCAGAGCGTGATGCGTCCGTCCTTCCTCAGCGGAGGAGGATGCACGCCCACTGCGTGACCGTTGACGATGATGGTCCGCGTGTCGCTCCCCTCCCCGACAAGCCAGACTGTCGCATCGGAAGGGTCGACGTTCAGGCGAAACGACTTCGCAAGCATGAGCGGCTGGCTCAACTCGTGGTAGTTGCCGAGTTCGTCGCGAGCCTGCCAGGTTTCGGTCTGGTTCGACCAGGACAGGGTTAGCAGCACCGTATCGAACCACGGGTGCGTGATGGCGACGTGATGAATCACCGACGTGTCAAGAGAAGTCTGGAAGCCCTGCGCAGTCCGGGGCAGGTCGAAAATCAACGCCGCGTCGTCGACGAGTTGTACCCTCGCGTCGGAGGGCAACACGCGAAGGCTGAACGGGCGCATGCCATCGGCGTGCCCCGGACGCGTCAGAGAAAGCATGAAAAGGGTGACGGTCAACGCGAGCGCCGCCGTAAAGCGGCGAGGCCCGCTCGACGTCATATGCTGCGCTGTGGGTTGAGGAACTGCAACCGGATGAGGCCGAGACCGCCGTAGAAGATGCGCTTGAACTCGGCGAACGTTCGAATGTCGCGCAGGGTGGAAAGCAGTTTCGAAGGATTGAAGTAGAACTCGCGGTTCACGTCGCGGAACAGATGGAAGAGTTCCTCTTTGTTGAAGTGCTCAGTCCACACGGTGGGCAGGTTCTCGTGTTCTTCGGAGGGGTTGAGGAGGAAACGCTCCCATGCGTCCTCCTGCCACAGCCCCATCGCGGCGCCCTGCTTCCACAGCGGAGTGGCGGGATACGGGCTCATGAGCGCGTAGACGACGTACGTGGGATTCAACTCGTGTACAAAATCCACCGTGCGCATGACGTCGTCGCGCGTCTTTTCCGTCGGAATCCCGATCATGATGTAGGCGCACGACTTGAGGCCGAGTTCGTTGCACCACTTGAAGACGCGTCGACTGTCCTCGAGTTTGATGAAGTTCTTGCCCAGGCTCTGCAGCCCTTCCTCGGTTCCGGTCTCGACGCCAAAGTGCGCCTTGACGCAGCCCGCTTCCTTGGCCTTCTCCAGCATTTCACGCGTGGTGGCGTTCACGATGGCCTTGAACCCCCAGGCCATCTTCACCTTCCGACGCAAGATCTCTTCAGAGATGGCGATGACACGCTTCGCGGGTGCATTGAAGATGTCGTCGATGTACTGCACCTCGCGGATACCCATCTTGTAGCAGGCTTCCATCTCGTCCACGACGTTTTCTGCCGAACGTACCCGGAAGGAACGACTGGACATGCAGAAGTGACACCCCTGCGGGCAACCGCGACTGGTCACGGCCGTCGTGGTCAGCCCAGCCACCATGCCGGGCGTATAGAAGTGTTTCAGGTCAAGCCCGGTGCGATCCGGAAACGGCAACTCGTCGATGTTCTTGTTAAATCCGCCCTTTGCCGTCTCGCGAAGCTCGCCGTCCTTCTCCTTGTAGATGAGACCGGGGACGGCGTCAAGCGAACTTCGCGCCGCGAGCGTGTCAAGAAGTTCCTTCATCGTGGGCTCGGGATCGGTGGCCGTCACGACGCTGTCGACACCGCTCAGGCGCGCGGCGTACGTGGGGAACTCGGTCACGTGGGGACCGCCAAGCGTGACGTGAACGTCAGGATTCACGCGCCGCGCCAGGTGGGCCATGCGATGAACGTCTACGATGTTGTGGGTCAGCGTTGTGATGCCCACCACGTCCGGTCCGAACGCGCACATCTCACGCTCGATGGCCGCCTCCGAAGTGTCAGTGGCATTCGGGTCCATCAGCTTGACTTCGTGATCGGAGTTCGCCTTCAGATACGAGGAAAGGCACATGATCCCCAGCGGTGGAAACAGGTGCTGGTCTCGACCATTGAAGATGTCCGGTACGCCACACCAGACCGAATGCACGCGGGGCGGGTTCATCAACAGGATCTTCATCCCGGGCCTCCTAGATACGTCCTGCGCATTATAGCAGAAATTCGGGCCTTCTGGCGACTCCCTCGAGGTCGTAATCTCGCCCTGCATGCGGACAAAGGAAGTGCCGAGGGGATCCGGTCGATGGGCACTCTGACCATGAGAGAAAAGAGAGTAATCCCAGGCTTGCTTTTTGGCACGAGGAAGAAGCGCCGGATCTCGAGCGAAAGATACACCTGGGGTGCTCTGGACCCCAAGCCAGCATACAGCACCCAACGTCACAGGTGGCGATGGGGAGTAAGCGTGCCCGGACCCGAGCGTGCATTGCGACAAAGATGTCTTCTTGGAGCGGTCATACAGGGCGCTCTGCCCCCAGGACTACCCACGGATCTAGCGGTGAATTCACCGCTAGATCCGTGGGTAGTTCGAGAAACCCGGGTCTGTTCGGAGCCTCTTGGGAGAATTCAAGCCACACGGCCTGCACAAAAGGACTCGAAGCCGAATCGTGTTACTGCCATAATACCAATGCCCTTCGGTTTAAGCCTCCCGCGAGCTCCGTCCCAGCATACACACCCCCCGTCCCACAGCGGCGGGATGCAATGACCGGATCAGCATCTTCCGGACAAACAACGGACGGGAACCTCGCGTAAATCCAGGACGTTTTCTCTGGATTTGAGTCAGAGTTCAACGCCCTTCAATCGCATTCGTCGGTCGTGTCGGCGTGATCGTCTGTGTGACCCCGCCCTGCAACGCCAGCACATCACGCGTGTCGCTCTCGAGGGCACTCGGTTTCGATTCGACAGCGTCGTGGTCTGGGTTTGATCAGGATTTTCCAACCTTTGCCGGGAAGTCCTGATGGCACCAGGAGGTTTGAGAACCTCGATCAAGCGCGCGCTTGATCCACGATTGCAAACCCCAGGCAATTCCGCGGGTCCCCGCGACCGAGGTTTGCTGAGCTTGATCAACCCCCCCGAACAAGGCTCCAGTCAGGAAGTCCAGAAGGACCTCTCGTTCGCCATGACTTTCCAGCGACAGTCAATGAATCGCGCACGCAGCGACAGACCTCCCTCACTGTAACCGTTGGCGCGCGAGTGACCGAGACGTCACAGTGCTGCCCATCGGCGCGCGTGTCGGCACCTTTGACACGAGAAGTTCCGAAATCCGTGCTGGCAGTCGCATACCCTTCTCCGGTCGCACCATCGTACACGCACGTCAGCCTGACGGCACACGGTCGTAGCGCAAGGATCGCCTGCGGTCAGGCCACGGAGAGAGCAATCGAAGCGCGACCTCGGGGAGCAGTTTCTCGTTACTCACCGGGGGTTCGTGCACGGGTCGGGATTGCGCCACACCGCTTACGCGGGTCGCCGCCAACCGGTACGTCGCCTGGCACAGGCCCGAGGGTGCGACGGCCCTCGGCAGCCTCCTGTTCTGCGGCCCAATCACTGGCAGAAATTTCCACCGTGATCTGCTGGAGCGCAACGCCCCTCGGCAGCCCCCTGTTCTGCGGCCCAATCACTGGCAGAAATTTCCACCGTGATCTGCTGGAGCGCGACGGCCCTCGGCAGCCCCCTGTTCTGCGGCCATGGTCCGTGACATCGTGAGGCAGGGACGCCCGACACGTTCGCCTAAGAATCGCGCCTACGCGACAGCGGACCCGGCGCGTGCGCCTCGATGCGTCCGCGCCCGTCGCGACGGTTGGAGGAAACAATCCATGACCACAGCGGTGAAACGCATCTTCAATTTCAGCGCGGGACCCGCCGTCCTGCCGCTCCCAGTGCTCGAGGAGGTCCAACGGGACCTGCTGGCCCTGCCCGGCGTCGGAATGTCGATCCTCGAGATCAGCCATCGCTCCAAACCCTTTGACGCCATCCATGCGCGCTGCATAGACGACCTGAGAGCATTACTGCGGATCCCGACGAACTACCGGATCCTGTTCTTGCAGGGCGGCGCGAGTTTGCAGTTCTCCATGATACCGATGAACTTCATGAAGCCCGCAGGCAAGGCAGACTACATCGTGACCGGCGTATGGTCGAAGAAGGCGGTGAAGGAAGCGAAGAGAGTCGGTACAGTTCAGATCGCGGCAACCACCGAAGCTGACAGATTCTCACGCATCCCCGTCCAGAGCGAACTCGTGCTCGACCCAGGCGCTGACTACGTACACTTTACCTCCAACAACACCATCTACGGGACCGAGTGGGCCGTTGAGCCTCAGGTGGGTAACGTCCCCCTGATTTGCGACGCCTCGTCCGACATTATGTCGCGACCGCTTGATATTTCGAAGTATGCCGCAATCTACGCGGGCGCGCAGAAAAACATCGGTCCGTCCGGCGTGACCCTGGTCATCCTCCGCGAGGACCTCCTGGACCGTTGCGACCCCGCACTGGCCACCATGCTCAACTACAAGACGCACGCCGACGCCAGTTCCCTTTACAACACCCCCTCCGTGTTCGGCATCTACATGATTGGTCTCGTCGCGAAGTATCTACGCGAAAACGGTGGCATCGAGGCCATGCAACAACTGAACGAGCGCAAGGCCCGACTGCTCTACGACGCCATCGACCAGAGCACGTTCTACCGGGGAACAGCCCAAAAGGACAGTCGGTCGCTCATGAACGTCACGTTCCGCCTTCCCGACGAAGCTCTCGAAAAGCGTTTTGTCACGGAAGCCACTGCGGCGGGTTTCGACGGCCTCAAGGGTCACCGCGACGTCGGAGGTCTTCGCGCGTCAATCTACAATGCGTTCCCAATCGAGGGAGTCGAAGCGCTGCTGACATTCATGCGTGACTTCGAGCACAGGGCATAGACCCCCGACGGGTGCGGCCATCAGAGGTCGCACCCTCCCTGCGTGCACGTCCGCGGGGGACCACGGCCGAAGTCCGCAACCAAAACACCAGCGCGGGGCGCAACAAGGGGTTCCTGCGTGCACGTCCGCGGGGGACCACGGCCGAAGTCCGCAACCAAAACACCAACATCCACGCACCGACCGCGATACGTGGACGCAACACGCGGGGGGGGAAAGCACGGATTGCGGCAATCAGGGCTCCGATACGTCAGTCATACGGTGCACGTGTCGTGTGCACGCACCGGTCACGTTACACCCTGTGCCCTGTGCGCGCATAAATCAGATCACTCAAGCGATCACTCGCCACCTGTCGCGATCTGCTCGTCGACGATCGCAGCACACTCTTCGTGAGTCAACCAGATTCCGTCGCGAGTATAGACAAGAAAGCGCAAGTAGCCGGGAAGCGACATGTAGTTTGCTTCGAGCGTGAAAGAG
>JAJXVI010000071.1 GCA_021782195.1 bacterium
GGGGATCGGTTATTGATTGAAGATTTGAACTTCAAGTTGCCTCCAGGAGGGATCGTGGGCATCATTGGTCCGAACGGGGCCGGAAAGTCCACCCTGTTCAAAATGATTACGGGTCAGGAAACCCCTGATGAGGGCGCCATACGGGTCGGAGATTCCGTTGTGTTGGGCTTTGTCGACCAATCCCGAGATACGCTGAATCCCGCCAAAACCGTGTGGGAGGAAATCTCCGAAGGCCATGATGAAATTGATATCGGAAAGCGGAAAATGCAAAGCCGCGCCTACTGTGCAAGCTTTAACTTTAAGGGCACGGATCAACAGAAAAAAGTGGGTCAGCTCTCCGGTGGAGAACGCAACCGAGTCCACTTGGCAAAAATGCTGAAATCCGGCGTGAACGTACTTTTACTGGACGAGCCCACCAACGACTTGGACATCGATACCCTTCGCGCCCTGGAAGAAGCCCTTCTGGAATATGCGGGCTGCGCTGTTATTATCAGCCATGATCGCTGGTTCCTCGACCGCATTGCGACCCACATCCTCGCCTTCGAAGGAGAGGGACAGGTCGTCTTCTACCCCGGCAACTACTCCGAGTACGAGGAAGATCGCAAGCGCCGCCTCGGCGACAAAGCGTTCGCTCCTCACGAGTACCGCCACCGAGCCGCGGCACAGGCGTAATGCGCGCCTCGCCCGTCCTTTGTGCGAGCGACGAGCGGCGCGGACGCTGCGCGAGCGACGAGCGGCGCGGACGCGCGACGCGACGTGCGCCTGCCGTCCGCGCGGTGGGACGTGGCCGCCCGTGGTGACGTGCGTCGGACTGGTGGGCCACCCCGTCCACCACTCGGTCTCGCCTGCCATGCACGAGGCCGCCTTCGCGCACCTCGGCCTCGACTGGTACTACCTCCCGTTCGACGTGCACCCCGACCGCCTGGGGGACGCGGTGCGCGGCCTGGGTGCTTTGGGTTTTGCGGGCGTCAACGTCACGGTACCGCACAAGGAAGCCGTGCTAGGACTGGCCGACCTCGTGGAGGAAAGTGCACGCGTGGTCGGCGCAGCCAACACGCTCCTCTTCCGTGACGGTGCGGTACAGGCGACAAACACCGACGTGGCCGGCTTTACCGAAGCCGTAAACCTCGGGTTCGGCCCGGCCACACTAGCCGGCGCCCGCATTGTCGTGGTCGGCGCCGGAGGGGCCGCGCGGGCGGTAGTGGGCGCCTGCATCGCGGCCGGCGCCCACCGCGTGGAAGTGCTCAACCGCACCATAGAGCGCGCCACCAACCTCGTCGCGTCCTTCGGTGCGCAACGCGATGCGTCCCCGCACGCCCAACGCGAAGCGTCCCGCACACAACTCTACGCAAGATCTACCAATGTTTTTGCGGAGGCGGTCGTCGACGCAGACCTGGTGGTGCAGACGACCTCCTGCGGTATGGACCCGGCCAGAACACAGACGCCGGTGCGATGGCCGCGACGTGTGTCTCCTGATACGTGCGTCTTCGACTGCATCTACGCGCCCGCCATGACGCTCTTTCTGCAGGAGGCACGCGCCGCGGGAGCGCGCACCCACGGCGGACTCGGCATGCTTGTGGCCCAGGGCGCACTCGCGTTCGAACGATGGACGCGACACACCGCTCCCCGTACAGTCATGCTCGAGGCGGCCGCGAAAGCGCTCCACGCACGAGCGTGACCTGTCCGCTGGCACCATCCCCTGGCCCCTCGAAATTCCCGCAACACGCCGAAAATCGTGCAGGGTAGAAGGGAGGGCGGCGTTGCTCAACACACTGTACACATTGCTCAACACACTGTACCGTCACTTTCCGTTTGACCTGACGAGCAACTTTACGTTTCTCCTGGTCTACGCAGCACTCAGTATTGCAACCTTGAAGGTCGCGGGTGCGGCAGGGTCATCCGTAATCAAAATCCTTGACTCGATGTCGCCCCGGCCGGTCTCGCCCTTGTTCACCAGCACCTCAGTTCCCCCGCCGGAGGGTGTCAAGATTGTAGCGTGGGTGCGAGGCGGAAAAAAGCGCCTCGCCGAGTGGATCATCGGTCGAGAGATCGCACGAGGCTGGCTCGTCCACAACAATGGCACCTACTCGATAAACCGGCCTGACAACGACACAACGCCACCATTGACTGAGTTTGAGACATACTCAGACTCAGACTTTAAGGTTGAGTTTGAGGTTAAGTTTAAGGTTCATCTCGACGTGGCGGCCTTCTATGTCGCGGAAGAGGTTGCATGTGACGAAGAAGAGAAAATACGCGAAACCCTGCGTAAAGAGCACCTGCTGCCACACCCTGCAGTGCGATTCCTGGCGACGGTCGTTTTCTGGGTCGGAGCCCTGTTCCTGCAGGCCGTTGGCATAGTACGCCTGTGCTGGTGGGTAGGTACGGGTCACGATGGCTTTGTCTCGCTCATATCAGTGGTTTGCGAAGTGCTCCTGGTACTGTTTGTCAGCATGGCAATGGGAAACGCGTTGACGAAGGAAAAACATGCACGACTCCAGACTTGGGCCAATCGGATCGCGAACGAAGCCCTCGCGTGCCGAAATGGAGTACTTGCCGGACAGCGTCACGACCCCGCCGAGATCGAGCTTGCCATTGCGCTCGACGGCGCCGAAGTGACGCGATCCATCGAAGCTTTCATTCCCTTCCAGACATTCTTTTCCGACCCACTGCGCGCACCACGGCCATCGAACACACCAACGAGTTCTGCAAAGTAGAAGTATTGATCAGGGAGCAGAGTCAGTCCTGTTGCCGATGAGAGATCCGGCTCGCACGCAACCATCGTGGTTCGCTGCGTGCATCGTCGTGTGCTGAGCCTCCGCCGACATAACCGGTGAAAGAGCGCGCGCCACGGCCGTGACATCCATGAAAGCGCCGTCGTGTGCGCGCTCCATCGCCGCGGCCTGCGAATGCGGGAAATCCGTTGCCGAACGAGAATCAAGCGACAGGACCAGGAGTCCGGCCCGAAAGCCTCACAGCGTGCGCTGCGCAGGTACACCCAACTGGTCTTGCAGTGGCTCGGCCAACCTCCCGGACCCCACGCGCTGATCGACGCGACCCTTTCGGCCGCGTCTCTAGAAGGAGGCGACGAGGTGAACCACCATGCCCCGCAAAGTGCGCTGCCCCCCGAGGCGCGTACCGTGCTGCACGACCTTGGAAGAGCACTCCGGGAGGTCCTCGGGGCGAATCTGGTTGGCGTCGTCGCATTCGGGGCCGCCGTTCGAGGTGACTGGGGGGCTGACCGAAACGACCTGGAAATCGCCGTGGTCCTGGTCAACGACACGCCTGCTTCCTTTGACCAGATGCGTCCGCTCTTGCGTGGAAGCAACGAGGAACGGCAAATCAAAGCGCTGGTCCTGGTGGACTCAGAGATTCCGCACTCGCTCGACTGTTTTTCGGTGCTTTTCGATGACATCCGGCGCTGCCACGAGCTGATTGTCGGGCACAACCCGTTTGCATCGATGCAGATTCCGTACGAACACCTCCGCGTGGGAATCGAGCACAATCTGCACGATGCCACGCTGCGTCTAAGGGGCGCACGCTTTGAAGAAGCCGACTCGCGCGAAGCGCTCGCCCATACGGTACGGCGCACGGTGCGCCACGTGCGCACCGCGCTGCACGCGCTCCTCTGTCTTCAGCACGTCAGCAGCGGCAACACGCTCGGCGAGGTGCTCGACCGCGCGGGACACGTGTACGGGATTGACGTTCGTCCCCTGCTCGACGTGAACGCCGATCCCCGGCACGCGCTCGAAACGCTCAATGCGCTCCTTCGGCGCTCTGCAAACGACGTGGACACCCCTGGCGACTGGCAGTGACGCACGCGCCGGCCGACTTCTTCCCGTTCAACATCGAGCGCGATTCGGTCTTCCTCGCATTCTACGGAGCCCTCTCGATTTTCGCGATCCAGGCCGTCTACCGCCAGGCCACACGCACGCGCAATGCCCCTCTGGAAAATCGGCCCATTACGTCTTCCAGGCTGTTTACGAACGGAACGATGCCCACCGCCGAAGCCTGCGAAGCGATAGCCATGATTCGCGACGGCGCAAATCGCATTTCCGAGTGGCTCATCGCCGTGGCCCTTGCCGAAGGTTGGCTCGCACGCCCGAGTCACGCCGCCTTTGAACTGGACACGACCCGTGCGCTCGAAAGCGGGCCCCAGAAGACCTACCGTGACCGCCTTGCGGCCATCGCGGGTTCCGAGACCGGCGCGCTCATCTCCACCGACGTCATCGTCTACACGGCGCTGCTCGTCGCACGCAACGAGGAACGAACAATCCGGGAGAAGCTGATTCGCCTTCACCTTCTACCCGATCCTTCGGAGCAGCGCTCCCTGTCGTATGGGTTCTGGGCCACAGCGCTTGCCATCGCGGGCATCGCGGCCGTGCGGTGGTGGCGAAACGTGTCAATGCACCGCCCCGTCGGATTTCTCTCGCTCGAGATGCTGTTCGCGATGGCGGCGACCGCGATTGCGTACGACAGAGTCGTGAGCCGCCCGACCGGTCGCGTCGCTGGATACCTGCGCATGCTGGAAGAAACGACAGCGGACATGCGCCGCGACGTTCGCGCCGGACTTCGCGTCGACCCGCTCGAGGTGGGACTGGCCGTCGCCATCGAAGGAATCGGCGTGATCTCCGACGTGGAAGCTTTTCGCCTGCTCTTACCCGGGTCGCTTGCGGTCGAACCCGGCGACGGCGCGGGGGACGGCGCAGGGGACGGTGCGGGGGACGGTGCGGGCGATGTCCGCGCCCAGTGCGCTCCTCCGCGTGCGGATGTGCCCTGAGCCCGTGTTCAGGATCACCACGCGTCAGATACCGCTCGACCTGATTGTGGCGCTGTGCACCGTCATCGCCGTGGCGATCGGCTACGGCATCGTCTTCGGCAGCGTCCGCGCGTCACTTGCAGACGTGAACACGGCCTCGATTCGGCCGGTCGGGCCGAGTGAACCGGACCCTTCTCCACTCTACGTCGATCCGAGGGCTCGGGGGATTGTCGGTCCGCTGCCCGACACCGACCCCCACACCTGGGTATATCTTCCCGGACGGGTCATCATCGAATCGCTGAAACGCGTGGACAGTCTTTCCACGACCGCGCTTTCCAGAGCGCAAGCCGAACAGATCTGCGCCGCAATCGAGTCGCGCCGCGTCGTTGATGGAAACCTCGAATCAGCCGACTCCGACATCGCCACCGACTACCTGGAAGAACCCCTCCTCCCGGAGCTCGGAAATCCGATAGAGAGCATCAAACGAGCACTGTTCACGACCTTCAACGACGTGCTCACGCCGTCGCAACTGGAATGGCTGAAGGAACACCGACACGACCTGCCTCACATCAAGTTTTCGGCACGCGCGCTCTGTGGCATGATTGAGGAGACGCTGCGCACCCACCCGGGCATCCTGGGTCCACACACGCCTGACCGTGACGCGATGCCATCCGCGCCTCTTCCTCTCCAGTGGGACTGGTCAAGCCCGGAGATTGCAGCCGGGTTGCTCGCCCTTCGCGACAGCCCCTGTCCCGTCACCCGCGCACAGGCCAGAATGCTCAAGGGACCCACACGCGCATACATGCAGGTGGAAGAAAGGATTGGAGACGTCCTCTGCAAGGCGACCTCGTCACTTCGCACCCCACAGCAGAGGGCCGTGGTGAAATTACTCGACACGGTACGACGGACCGACGTCGAACCGACGCGTGACCCCGCGGAAGATCTGTTCAGCGATCTCAACAACCTTGGACGTCACCGCCCTGGTTCATCCCATGCACCCGCTGTCAGAAGCGGCCGGGAAGGGGCGTCAAAATGACGGAAACGCCCGCGCGCACCCTTCCTCCACTGCTTCGTCGCCTGTGCTTGCTGGCGTTGACAGTGGAACTGTTTTTTCTGGTGCTTCCCCACGCATACAGGAGCGCGACTCGGGTCGACACCTTCAACCGGCCAGACATGTTGCTCATCACCCTCGACCTGTGGCCCCCGGACACGCTCAACCGCGTGGAGTGCCCGACAATCGAGCACCTCGCAGAGGAGGGCATCTCATTCACGCACGCATACTCGCTGTCAACCCTGACCGAATATGCGACGCGCTGCATGTTGACCGAACGCTATGAAAGCCAGTTGCTCGCGCGTCAAGACCCGTACCACGAACGCCATCGAAATCTCGCGAGCACGCTAAAGCAATATGGATACGACACGGGAGCTTTTCTCGGGATGTTCGCATTTCGGGCGCCGGCCATGGCGGTGATTCGCCACGGATTTGACACCTTCAACGCGGGGTCGTACGACTCCGGCGATGGCCATGGTTATCGTTGCGGTGCGCAAACAAATCTTGAGGCACTGAAGTGGCTCTCGAAGCAGCCTGGTACGGGCAGACCGTGGTTTCTCTGGCTCATGTACTGGGACATGCACTTTCCTGACTCGATGCACCTCCGACCGCTCCCCCTCGGCCCCCAACGTCGCGTGCTCGCACTGGTCCGGTACCAGGATCGCTGTGTGAAGCAGGTGCTCGACGCGGTGCGTGCGATGCACTTCAATCGCAACGTGGTCGTCGTGATCACGGCAAATCATGGGTTCGGCCTGCCATTTCTGCGCGACACCACGCTTCGCGTCCCCCTGGTGGTGTGGAAGAGCGGTTGGACCCCTCCCCGGAAGAGGGTGCGCCGGCCGGTCTCTCAGATAGACGTCGTCCCGACCATCCTGTCGTTACTTGGAATCCCGGCGCCACGCGGCCCGGGGCGCAGCTTGTTGCTGCCGCTTCGGGACCAGCCCGTGGTGTACGCGGAAACCCCTGCGCTCAACGGGCGATGCATCCGTGCCGGTGAATGGAAGTACGTCCAATACCTCAAGAATGTCGATATCCCCTCCTCCACGTACCTCGCCCTGTCTCCTGACCCGGAGGGTGCCCCGATCAACGACATGTTGAGCATTGCGCCCGACCCAGACCGCAAGGGGTGGTCAGTCCTGAAAGGGGCCGGCACCGAGGCGCTCTACGACTTGAAGAACGACCCGTATGAACTCAACAATCTGGCCAGAACGCAACCATCGATCACGACAGCCCTGCGAGAAGCGCTGGCGCAATGGCAGTACAAGAACAATCGAGGTATGGTCCTCCGCCCCGCAATACCCGGCCCCCGAATGCTGCAACTCATGCGCCGCAACGGCTACTGGCCGGTCCCCGAGGCGGCTCACAAACCGACGCTCCAATCGCGTCAAGCTTCAGCGCGTCGGAAACGGGCTCGGCAGCGTCACCGATAGTCCGTGCGTCGGAGTGGAGGAGACACGACGTGCGACGGGTCAGACCAGGGCCGGCGCGGGCACGCGGGCCGAGGTGCCGAGGTGGTCGGCCATGCGCTGATACGTGACCTTCAACCCCTCGCACATGACACTGCGACGGTCAACCCCCCCGTTCAAGCGGCGCTCAAACGGACAGCCGCCCCTGCAGACGTTGACCCATTCGCACGCGAGGCACTCGGAAGGGGTGACCGCCCAGGCCTTCTGCAGTTCCTGAACACGAGGCGACCCGAGAATCGCGTCGAGCGGCTGCTCCATGACGTGCCCGAGTTCGTGCTCCGGTTGACCGACAAACTCGTCGCAGGGGTACACGCGACCGTCCCAACTGAAGGTCACGTACTGCGCACAACCCGCCTCGAGCTTGCAGAACGACGGGGGACTGCCCGCAATGGCACGGGCCAGACCCGCGAGACTGCGGATGCGGAAGTCCTTGCGGCCAAGGGCAAGCCAGCGGTCCAGCACACGCGCCATGAACTCGCCGTATGCGCGGGGCTCGACGTACACCTTGAACTCGCCGCCAACATAGCGCTGCGCGGGAGGAAAGTCGGCCTCGGCCAGCCCAAGTTCGGCAAAATACTCTACAAGACGCTCCGCGTGGGGAAGCGTCTCCGGCGTCACGACGCACGAGGCGCGAGGACGCACGCCAGCCTTGAGGAGCGCACGTACCCCGGAAACCACGCTTGCGTGCGAACCGTCGCCGCGCACGGTCTTACGATGAAGGTCGTGCAACTCGCCGAACCCGTCGAGACTGACCGTCACCATGAAACGCTCGCGGGCAAGCAACGCTGCCCAGCGGTCATCAATCAGCGTGGCGTTGGTCTGCAAGGCGTGCCGCAGGCCGCCTCCCGCAAGGCGCAGGTTTGCCAGGTCGACTGCTCGAGAAAATGCGTCGTAGCCCACCATCGTAGGCTCGCCCCCATACCAGAGAATCTGCAGAGGGGACGTACGTACGCGAGCCAGTTCCGACAGAATGCGATCCAGTGTCGCCTCGCCCATCACCCGCCGCTTCGCGAGCAATTCTTCCTGGTAGCAGTAGGTGCAGGCCAGGTTGCAGGACTCCAGCAGCTTGATGACAGGCGCGAGGCGAGCTTCCATCAGCCCTTGACCCAGGAGACCGTGTCCGGCTCCTTCTCGGCCAGCACATCGGCCAGCACGGGATTCAGATTGTGTTGCTCTGCAGCGAGCCCTGTGGCGCGCTCCTGAGCGGGGACGACCGGTTGATTGCGTTGCTCTTGTGCTAGCATGGGAGCGTGGGCTTCTCGCCAGTGGCAGTGAAG
>JAJXVI010000072.1 GCA_021782195.1 bacterium
GCCTTGTCGTGGCACTCCCCCTCGTCGACCGCCTGGGGATCAGGGACTTCACACTCGACGAACTGGTCAGGCTCAGTGCGCTCGCCTCCCTGCTTCAGTACATTGCCACCTGCGCAGCGGTCATTGTCATCCGGCGTCGAACCCCATCGTCGCGGGCCTCCTTCATGGTGGCAGGAGGCCTCGCCATCCCGGTCATCGCGCTCGCGTGTTGCGCACTGTTGCTGGCGTGGGCCGACCCCGTCGACCGCACACGAACCCTCATGGGGATTGCTCTCGGTGTGCCCCTGTACTGGCTTGCTCGAGGCACACAACCGATCGCCGAGAACGAGTAAGGGACGCGACCTTTCGGGTCACGCCCCCCGCAGCGACAAACAGGAACCGGTCGGCGCGCTCCTACTGGATGCCCAGCAGTTCAACCTCAAAAATCAACGTCGAGTTCGCCGGGATGGGCCCGGTAGCCCGAGGTCCATACGCGAGGTTCGGAGGGATGGTCAGTCGTCGTTTGCCACCAACCTTCATGGTGGCAATGCCTTCATCCCATCCGGGAATGACCTGGTGCTGACCGAGCACGAATGAGAACGGCTGCCCGTGGTCATAGCTCGAGTCGAACTTGACTCCGTTCGTCAGCCAGCCCGTGTACTGCACGACCACGGTCTGGCCCGGATGCGGCTCTGCACCTGTTCCGACGACCTCGTCAACGTACTGCAGGCCGTCCGCGGTGGTGACGGTCTTTCCCGCAGGCTGACCCGAAGACATTGCAGCCGGTGAGGCAGATGCGGACACGACTGGCGCGTGCAGGCCCGGCGTCGGCAACTGAGGCGTGCTCGAGGCAACGGGCGCCGGCGTTTGCGATGTGCACCCGGTAATAAACAACGCGGCGCCACAGATGGCACCGATAGCGGAAGAGGAAAACCGCACGAGTAGCCTCCATCAAGGAAGTGCGCCCTGCTTCCATGCGCTCTCGGCTTTTCCTGCCAGGTTGAACGTACCGGCGTGCGCAATTCCAGTCTTCGCCATCAAAGGTGAACGCCGGGCGACAATCGGAAACGGAGGAAGGGGAGGAGGAAGATGAGGTGGAAATTTACATTCAGGTCGAGTGGAGATGCTGACCGGCCACGTCAGCACGTACCACGCGAGCCGCAGGGGCTGTGCAGCACCATCGCATGGTGTCGTCACGGCTCGCGAACTTTCCGGGAGTTCCTATGCCGGCCCTCGAGCGATTCATCCGCTTACCAGCCCGCGGTGCGCCGCGAGGCGTTATCCTGCAATACGGTTACAGCCCCGGGGCGAGCGTGCAGTATCACCTCAACGTCAGCATCCACCGGGAGCGTGAAGGCGTGCCCGAGCCGACGTCCGCACAGCACGAGGTTCTGGAAGCTTCGCTCCGACTGTCGTGCGTCGACGTCAACGCTGACAACAGTGTTCATCTCCTGGTTGAACACGAGCCGCTGTCTCACTACGTCGATGGGGAGTACATCTTCCCGCCAGGAAGGTCGACCTTCGAGTTCCACCAGACCTCATTCGGCGAACCGGTTGGATCGCCGTTTCGCTCCGACGTGGTCAACCTCATCCTCCCGCGAATGGCGGTCTGGGTCGATTCCACGTGGGCAGAGGTCGAGCGCTTCGTACCGCCCCGTTATGAAGCCATGGTCGAACGCGTGCGCACCTTTCGCGTAACCGAGATCAATGACGCGCTGATTCACATCTCCTTTGACTCACCCCCCGTGATCTATCACACGCAGGACGAATGGAGCGCGTACGCGCTCAATCAGAAGGGCTCCTACGTGTTCGACAGCACTTACGGGGTGGTTCTCGAGCAACACATCGAAGCAAGCATGCTCGGCCGGGAAGGCGACATGCTTTACGAAGTGCAGACCACCTACGATCTGACCGTACACGACGAGGAGTAGCGCCTTCCACGTTCGCGCGTCCGCGCATCCTGCATCGCGCATGCGATCCGGGGACGCCCCTCAGGCCGACTGGGACGCAGCGCAACCTGAGAACGCCGTTCGACCCGCATCCAGCACGTCTCTCACCTTGCGCATGAGCACGTCGGGTCGAAACGGCTTCTGCAGGAACGCCGCGCGCTCAACCATCACCCCGTGCCGAAGCACGGCGTCGTCGGTGTAACCCGAAGCGTACAGCACGCGGGTCTTCGGCTTCAGTCGCAGCACATGCTCGGCCAGGACCCGCCCGCTCATCCTCGGCATCACGACGTCGGTCAGCAGAAGGTCAATCTGGCCGTCGAACTCGCGACACAGTCGGAGCGCCTCGACGCCGTCAGCCGCTTCGAGAAGTTGATAGCCACTGTGCCGCAAGATGGCCCCGGCAAGTTTGCGAACACTCAGCTCGTCTTCCACGAGAAGGATGGTCTCCGAGCCGTGCGCGGCGTCTCCGACGGGCGCAACAACGGGAACCTCCTGGGCGTCGGGAACCTGAGGAAAATAAGCCTTGAAGATGGTCCCCTTTCCGACCGCCGAGGAAACATCAATGAAACCTCCGCCTTGCTTGACCACTCCGTAGACGGTGGACAGGCCGAGCCCCGTTCCCTTCCCGTTCTCCTTGGTCGTGAAGAACGGCTCGAAGATGTGCACGAGGGTTTCAGCGTCCATGCCGCATCCGGTGTCCCCAACAGCCAGCATCACGAAGGGACCCGGCTGGCTCTCGGGATGGGCACGCAGATGATGCTCCTCGAGTGTCACGTTGGCGGTCGTGATATACAGCCCGCCTCCCTGCGGCATGGCGTCTCGCGCATTGACCGCAAGGTTGAGAATGACCTGCTCTATCTGGCCCGGGTCGGCCTTGATGCGCCACAACTTCGGGTCGCGCGTCACGATGAGCTGAATGTCCTCGCCAATCAATCGCGCAAGCATCTTTTCCATGTTTGCGACGATCTGGTTCGCGTCGAGCACCCGGGACGAGGTCATCTGACGACGACTGAAGGCAAGCAACTGTCGCGTCAGGGAAGCCGCGCGCGTACCGGCATTCTGCAGTTCCTTGATGAAATCAACGCGAGGGTCATCCGGTGCAAAGTCACGCAGAAGCAGTTCGGTGTACCCCGTAATCGCCGTCAGCAGGTTGTTGAAATCGTGGGCAACCCCTCCCGCCAGCTTGCCGACCGCGTCCATCTTCTGCGTCTGACGCAACTGCATCTCGCTCTCACGAAGCGCGTCCTCTGCCTGACGGCGATCGGTCACGTCGCGTACGTTGAGAATGATGCCCTCGACAGCCGGGTCATCCACACAGTCGTACGACGCCCCCTCGAGCACGCGCCACTCCCCCTGCTGATTGCACAGACGCATTTCGATATGCAGCACGCGCTGCTGCCCGGCCTCGTAGGTCCAGGGGAGGCCGTCGTCAGGGTGACTGAAACGCCCGAGATTCTGGCCGGCCAGGTCCGACGGAGATACGCCAAAGAACCGCCCAGCACACGGACTCGCGTACCGTATCAGCCCCTCACGTCCAAGCACCATCACCAGCTCGTGCGAGTTCTCAATAAGCGCTCGGAAGTATTCCTCGCTCCTCCTCACCGCGCGCTCGGCCGCACGCCGATCACAGGCAACTCCAAGCACGTTGGCGACCGCCTCCAGGAAGTGGACGTCGCCCTCGTCAAAAACGCGCGGGCTGCGGCAGTGCGCTTCCAGCACACCAAATGGCCGCTCGTGGTCGCCAATGAGCACCACCGCACTGCTCACGAGGCAGTGTTCAAGGAGAACCTGACGGCGCCGCACCGGACAGCCGTCTTCGTCGACATCCCCCAGAGCCACGAGGGCCTGGCGCTGCCCGAGAGCGGCAAAGAGCATACAATCCTCGCTGGTGGCGGCGAAGTGCGGGTCTGTGACCGCTATCCCCCACCCTACGCCGGCTCGCCCTTCCAGTCGAGACTGCCCGACCAGTTCGAGAATTGCGACAGCGTCAACCGCAAGAAAGCAACGCACCTGCTCAACGGTCTCCTCGAACAGGTGCGCAAGGCTCACCCCCGCCAGTGCGTTCTTGCAAAGACCGGCGAGGGCCGCCTGTTGACGAGCTCTGGTGGCCAGCATCTCTTCAGCGCGCTTGTGACCGCTGATATCCTTGATGACCACGACGCAACCGGTTCGTCGGCCGTCGTCAACAGTGGGATAGGACGAGACGTCTGCTGGAAAGGTGGTTCCGTCAGAGCGAACGAGCACAAGGTCTGCCACCTCGCTCCCCACGCCGTAAAGCAGCGCCTGCGAGACGGGACACTCCTCTGCACTCAGCGACTGACCGTCAGGGCGCGTCGGACGACACACGTCAAGCAACGGACGTTCATGGAGGGGCACGCCCGCGCAGTGGACGAGCCGCTGCCCCGCGTGGTTTGCAAATACACAGCGCCCCTCCATGTCAAGACCGAACACGGCCTCGCAGGTCGAGTCGAGCAGGAGACGGGTGGTACGCTCGGAGTCGGCCGAACGAGAAAGGGCACGCGTAAGCGCGAGCGACTGCCCGATCTGGCCGGCCATGGCACGCACGGCAAACAGGCGCTCGTCGTGAACCGCGGCCTCCGGCATCACGACCACGAAGACGCCCGCGGGTCGTGGCAGCAAGAGCGGCACGGCCACAGCCACGGCTCCGGGGTCCCGTGTCAGCGCGAGGTCGCGAAGCTCAACGGTCTGGTTCCGCCCGAGCGCAAGAGCCAGTTCGGGGAGGTGTCCAAAACAGTTTTCGACCTCGCTGCTCCGGGCATACCCGTATCCCACTCGATATCGCAGTTCACCGGTCGCCTCATCCGCCAGATACAGAATCGCACGGGGAGCGCGAACCGCGTCGAGACAGTCGCGCATCCCGTGCTCAAGAAGTGACTCCAGGTCGGACGAGTCTGAAATGGAATCGACCAGCGAGGCGACCGCGCGAAAATTGTCGGTCAGAACGGAACACCGTCGGGAAAGCTCCTCATTGAGGCGCCGAAGGCGGTCGATCTGCAACTCCAGAAAACAACGATCATCGCCAGGGTCGCACGGTTTGAGCGAAGGGGACGGAACGTGCAAAGGCGTGCCTGTGGCGAGCAGGGTCCTGGGTGCAGCCGTAGGAAGCGAAAGCAGGGTATCCACCACTTCAAGCAGTTCCTTCGCTATCACAGGTTTATCGAGACACGCATCAAAATGCGGTTCCCCCGGGGCGGCCTCGTGCAGTCGATTGGACATGGCCGAGATGGCGACGACCGGCAACACGTCCCCTCCGGGCATCGCACGAATACGACGCAGCAGGTCAGCGCCGTCGATGTCGGGCAGAATGAGGTCTGAAACCACAAGGTCTGGCCACTCGCACTGCAGGGCCTCGAGCGCACCGGCGCCATCGGCGGAAAGGATCACGTGATGCCCCCTATCTTCAAGCAGATAGCGAAGCACATCCAGTGAATACGTGCTGTCGTCAATGATGAGGATCGTCGCCACGGTTATCTATCTCCCCGGACCCGACCTTTCTGGGTCACAACCAGTGTAACATCCCAAAGACAACAGTCCCACGAGCTTGAGTATGATTCCAGCAGTCGACCACGGACGGATAGTCAACAGACTGAAGTCGCCCCAAATTCGGGTTCATGGTCGCAAACGATGGTGCGCGAGCGTTCAAGCTGTCGTGGCTGACACCGTACCCGCGGCTGCTAGCCGCCGGGACCCCCAATGCGGTCAGTCGAGCCGACCGCTCCCCTCTCCCGTTCATAACTGGCAAGAAACAGGTTGCCAAAGCGGGGATTGAGACACACGTGCAGCCTCCCTCCGGGGAGGCGGCGACAGAAGATCCTGTCAAAAAGCCAGTCGCGTCGAATCAATGCTTCCAGCCCGGGCTGGTTGAGCGCAAAATCGACTGCCAGGCCATCACGGTGACTCGCGGTATCGTGAAGCGTGGTTCCGAACCACATGGAAACGTGCAGTCCGTGACCGGTGTGCGCGCGCAGTCGACGATCCAGCGACGCAACGTAGCCGACCAGTTCACGAGTGACCTTCACGTTCCCGCTGACCGGGACCAGATCGGTCGCCGGATCGAACCCCACGGTCTCAGACTGACCATAGGTCCCCACGTAGCGGGAAGTGATGTCCTGAAGTTCAAAGGGGCTGACCTGCACGGCGACCAGCGCACCGATGGTCTTCCAGAGGTAGATGTCCGCCTCGTCTCCCAGCGCCTGGCTGGCATTCGCAGGTGTGGTGGGGACCCCGTCCATGGTGCGCAGACCGTTGAGCATCTCCCGAGAACGCCGGTCGTTCCAGAGCGTCAGATAGTCGATGTGGTCACGAGTAAGCGCGGCAAGGAGCGGGTCACGTCGGCGGGTGGTGAAAGTCGCCCCCTTCGCGTCGAAGCGGCACAGGTACGCGGCCAGAAGGTCATCGGTGTTCCCCACTCCGTTGTGATACGCCGATATGGCCAGATCCGCGCGTCCACCGTACATATCGAGGAGGTAGCGCATGAATACCACGCTGTCCTCGATGTTTGCGCGCGCGACCATCCGCTCGTCCGAAACACCACGGGCGTGAGCCATGCGTGCGTGACGCGCCGCAAGGTCGTAGATACGCGCCTTCCGCCGCAAGCGCGCACACACCACGTCGAGGCGACGAACCGGCAGGTTCCCGGCCCCACACAACGCCTCGACTCCTCCTCGCAGCAGCACGAAGAAATGCACAGCCCAGAGCGCTCGGCTGCGGACGCGAGCCGCGTACTGATGAGCCGTGCGCACAGCTCCCATCGACAACTGCCCGACCCCCGTGCACGCGGCATACGATGTAGCCGAGATGCGTCCCCCGTTCTCCCACGTGAGAATGGCAAGCGCCACGGGCAGAGGAACGCGGAACTGCCGACACGCCACGCGAATCACGCGCGCATAGCGACGGGTCAGGGCAACGTTGGCCTCGATGTGATGCGTGGCCGTCGTGTGGTACACCACGTGAAAGTACGCCAGTACCTCGGTGCTGGCCTCAGCGCGCTCTGCCGCACTGGCGTTCCGGAAAATCTCCCCGGTCGCACGATAGACGCTCGCGACCTCCCAGGCTGGATGGCTGGTTTGAAAATACGCCACCAACGGCGAGCCGTGCGCTGCGACCGACGTCGACCGGGCAGCACACGGGGAGACAATCGATGACGACGGCACGAACAGGACGAGAATGACCATTGCAGCCAGCAGCACGTTCCTGACCGGCGCGCCTCCCGGCAGACGTGGAAGCTCGGTACTCATCAATCATCCTCCGGCATCTTCACACCCGGCCGCGCCCGCGTGAACCCGAACGAATCCCCGACGCGTCAGCAGACACTTCTGGAGACGCGCGCCATGGTATACAAGATCCGCGAGACAGGATCCTGGCCGCGCACGCGCGCGGCCACGTCCAGCGACACAAAAAAAGCCGGACTTGCATAGAATTCAAGAAGGAGTTCCTCTCGAAAGAGCGTATTGCTATCGACCGTTAGCAGACTCGCCCCGCGACTGCTAACACCGAAAGATTCAGGCTTGTCCTGCACGTATTCCCACAAACAAAATGGAGGTCCCACAGATGACTACCCAGACCATCCAGATCCGACCGTTGGGCGACCGCGTGGTCGTCAAGCCGCTCGAGCAGGAAGAGAAGACCCGCGGCGGCGTGATCCTGCCGGACTCGGCAAAGGAGAAGCCCAACCGTGGCAAGGTCGTGGCCGTCGGCAACGGCCGCGTGAACGATGACGGCAAGCGCGTCGCTCTCGACGTAGCGGAAGGGAACGTGGTTCTCTACGGAAAGTACTCCGGCACCGAGATCAAACTCGAGGGCGAAGAGTACGTGATTCTCCAGGAACGCGACATCCTGGCAATTTTCGAATAAACAAGGAGGACACAGGTCATGGCTGCAAAAGCAATTCTCTTTGATACCGAAGCACGCAAGGCGCTCGAGCGCGGCGTGGACACCCTCGCCAACGCCGTAAAGGTCACGCTCGGGCCGCGTGGTCGCAATGTGGTACTCGAGAAGAAGTTCGGCTCCCCCACAATCACCAATGACGGCGTCACAATCGCCAAAGAGATCGAAATCGAGAACCCGTTCGAGAACATGGGCGCCCAGCTGCTGCGCGAAGTCGCCAGCAAGACCAACGACGTCGCAGGCGACGGCACCACGACCGCCACGGTTCTCGCACAGGCGATGATCCGCGAAGGCATGAAGAACGTGACCGCCGGAGCCAACCCGCTCCTGATCAAGCGCGGCATCGAGCGCGCCGTCGAGCTCGTCGTCAACGCCATCAAGACGATGGCCGTACCCGTCGAGGACCGCTCCCGCATCGCAGAAGTCGCTTCCATCGCGGCGAACAACGACAAGGAAATCGGCAAGCTCATCGCCGAGGCGCTCGAGAACGTGGGCAAGGACGGTGTGGTCACCGTCGAGGAATCCAAGACCATGGCCACCACGCTCGAGCACGTCGAAGGCATGCAGTTTGACAAGGGCTACATCTCCCCGTACTTCGTCACCGACCCGGAGCGCATGGAGAGCGAGCTCACCG
>JAJXVI010000073.1:0-437 GCA_021782195.1 bacterium
ATCGGTTGCTTCGCGCAGCACCACCTGCTTCTGTCGAGCGAGGGGGTGGTTGGCGTACTGGTGCACAACCTGCACGATCAGATCGTGCACGCAGAAATCCTGCGGATGAACCTGCAGTTCGTGACTTTCTGCTGACGCAAGTTCTCTCTGGGCCTCGATGTCCTCAATGGCCGTGTCGGTCTGATGGCGCATCAGGGCCAGAAAACGCCTGCCCTCCGCGTCGCTTGAGACGCGCTGATCGAGAAGGTCGACGAGGCCACTCATGGCGCCCAGCGTGTTCAAGATGTCGTGGTAGAACACCCGTTCGAGGACGCGACGTCTGCGCTCTGCGGTCTGGTCGGTAAAAAACATCATCAGGTATCGCCGATGGCCGATCTGCACCGGTTGCACGGATATCCGTGCTTCAATGGCGCGCCCATCGTGGCACAGAAGGGTAC
>JAJXVI010000073.1:447-8445 GCA_021782195.1 bacterium
GCGTTACTGTACGTCCCTTCAGCCCTTTCAGCATTGCAATGAACGCGCCGCACTTTCGACAGGCACGGGAAGTACCGCATCCCCCCGTTGTCAGGTCGGCGTGCACGCAGTCGACGGCCTCGCCGGGACGGCAACCGAGGATTGCTTCCCCATGATGTGCCCCAACGAGCCCCTGGAACGCCGTATTCGAGAGGACGATCTGTCGATGAGAATTGACCACGACGGCAGGTTGAGGAACGACGGCCAGAACCTGCTTGAACACAGGAATGGAAAGAAGGAATCGAGCCTGTCGCTCGACTTCCTCAGGGCCGAGTCGTTCCGCAAGGCAACTGTAGCTCATTTTTGCGAGGCACTCCAGTTTAAAGATACATGCAAGACCCGCACATACCCATCGGGTGCCGGACTGAAGAGGAAGTGGGTTCACCCGATTGTCGACGGGGTGTCTCGTGGACAATCGGGTGTGGCTTGCGGAAAGACCAGTTCTCGCGTGGACCGATGGCGCGTCCATGAGCCGCTGTTGGGATTGGGGCCTGTCGGCGCGAACGGCCAGCGCCGTGACCGTCTGCGCCGAGGGTCACGGACTGTGGTCGAAAAATCAACGGTATGGATTGAGGGAGTCGTTCTGGGTCCCTGCGTCTGGGTTGTGGCGGTCGGCGCGGGCAAACGCGAGGGCTCGAACCCTTCCTTTTTGGGTCTGCCGCACGATCTCCATCACGTGGAGCCCGTACTCAGTGGAAAACTCCACCCATCGGAATCCGGCCTGGACGGCGCGGGCAACGCTGCTGAACACCACCATGTTGCTCACCTCTTTGTCCGCTTTCATGGTAGCGCTTGCTGACATTTCAAGATATCAGTCAGCCACCCCATGCTGGATGCGGGTGTTGCCGATGGCCCGTGCGCCTGCTCGCTCGAAGGGAGACTCCGTTCTTGACCTGAGGATCAGGCTGGTGCGTGCTCGCGGGGCGCGGAGGTCGCGGAGGTCGCGGAGCGTCCGCACGCTATTCGCGGCTGGTGTGTGCTCGCCAGGCGAGGAGGCGTCCGTACAGCGACGGGTCGGCTACCGCCAGGATGCGCGCCGCCTGCCACGCTGCCTGCTGGCAGTGCAGCCAGATCTCCGCCGTGTCGGCGTCGTATCCGTTACCCACGGAGATCACGGGATAGGGCACAGACTCCTCGAGGTCGGGTGCCTGGGCTCCCAACACAAGCACCACCACGGGGCGCCCGTCGGCGTCGTATCGCAGCAGTGCGTCGTCGAGACGGTCGCTCTGCACCTTGTCACACGCGATTCCCAGATCGTGCAACTGGCGGAAGATGACGTGTACCATTTCGCCGAGCGTCTCTTCGGAGCAGGTTGCGCTTTCACGAGGACGCAACAGCACGGCCTTTCCGAGCCCTGTCGCAGGGAAGGTCTCCGTCTTTTCGGCGACCCACCGGTAGTTATCGGTGGCGCGGGCCAGCGATTCGGGCGACCCGTCCACGGGCTCGTGCATTGCGAGCTTGTCCTTGAGAACTTCCTTGTGTCCGCCAGGCCAGATACGCCACGAGTCGTTGTCGACGACGTCGGCCAGGAGCAGGCGGTCCTGGCAGCGTCCAAACTCGAACTTGACGTCGACGAGTACCACGTCGCGCAGGGCCCAGGCGCGCTCGAGGACGTCGAATGCGCGGATGCTTTCACGCTTGATCGTGGCGAGTTCGTCGGACGTGAGCATGGAACGTCCGAGGATGTCGCCTTCGATGACGTGAGGGTCGTGCAGCAGGTCGTTCTTCTCGAAGAACTCGATGAGGGGAGGACGAAATCGCGCCCCTTCCGCGACCGCGGGAAAACGCCGCAGGTAGGAACCGGTGGCGATGCGTCGCACCACGACTGCAACCCCGACCATCTCGCACTGGCGTGCGCGGAAGGTGACCGCGTCTACCCGGTTGAGGAAGTGCGTGCGGATGCCGGCTTCATTGAGCAGTTTGAAGGCGTTGCACGTCGTGGTGGTGGACAGGGCAGGCCAGTCCGGCACGAAAATCTGGCGCGTTTCGCCATCGTCTGGTTCCTGTCGGGTGCGAATCAGCACGGCGTTGGGGTCGCGCGCGTCGCGATAGACGATCTTGGTTCTGCCTTCGACGAGGACGTCCAGACCCAGGCAGGGGTCGCTGTCGGTATTGGTGAGTGCGGGCATCGGTCGGGCCTCCAGGGCATGATACTCCAGGGGACGGTCGGGCCCTGCCGGAACGTCCGCGTGGATCGGCGATCTCTTTCCGCCGGTGCTCTCGACGACGATTCCTTGCAGTGGCTCGCGCAAGCGCGACGTTGCTATCGGGTGACCTGGAGGGGGACGGTGAAATTGATGGTGGTGGGCATCCTGCACTGGCGGTCGCTGCACGCCTGGAAACTGAAGTGGCCGGTCAGTTTCTGAAGCCCGGCTGCCGTTTTTGCGGCAAGCAGTTTCACCGTCACTGTGACGGTATTGATGTACACGTTCGCGTCGTGGCTGAGGGCCTTGACGTAGACCTTGCGTGCTTTCTGCATGTCGACGAACAACACTTTTGTCGCTTTCGTGCCGGTCAGCGAGAGCACGGCAGGTCGCACGCCTGGAACGAGCGGTTTGGGGCCGAAGATGTGCCATCCGCGATCGACGCGGAAGTGCATCGTGAAGATGGCGCTGTGGCCGGCCTGTACGTGTACGGGGTGGGACGGAGGAATGATCGTCACGACCTGGTGGGGACCGGCCAGGGCGCGACTCGTTCCCACGCAGAGGAGGAGTGCGACCGCGACGCACATCTGCGCAACATTGCGGACGGTCTGGGTGCGTGGGCGCAGGCTGGCGCCTTGCGCTGCTTGGACGGTGGAGACTGAGGGAGTGGACGAACTGCGCACGGGGTGATCTCCAATCGTGACGGGATGGGTGGGTGTGCGACCTCGCCGGATAGATTCGGCGAGGCTCAAAAGGTGGCGCTTGAACACAGGGGGCGCGGGAGAGGGGATTTGTGCCTCGGGTCAGTGTAAGGTCAGTGTAGGGTTAGTGTCGGGTCAGTGGAAATCGACCTCTCGCTGGATGATCTGGCCGTTTCGGTCGATCTTCATGACGATGCGGTCTTCGTTCTTGAAGGTCTGGAAGACGTTCAGGCCCTGCTCGGGGGTGTTGACGGGCTGATCGTTGACGGAGAGGAGAATGTCGTTCTGTTCGAGTCCGACGCGCGAGAGAAAGGAGCCTGGCTTGAGGTATGTGACGCGCGATCCGTAGTCGACGCCGTTCTTCTTGAAGGGAAGGATTCTCAAGTTCTTCAGGGTCACGGGAAGGTTTGACATCGCGGCGTCTCGCTCGGCGATGGACATCTGCGCGGTGGCGACGCCTGAACCTGGCAAGCTCGGATTCGCGACCACGGGCGCGGGTGGGGGGGGAAGGACTGCCGGACCCTGAGGACCGGGGGAAGCGGTTGGAAGCGCCGCTTCCACTGAAGGCATGTACAGGGTGCGGTGCTGTCCGTACATTTCCAGTACGACCGAGTTGTCACGTATCTCCGCGACGGTGAACAGTCCGGCCTTGTCTCCCTCGTGCAGTACGACCTGCTTGCTGTTGATCACCATAATGGCGATGGACGCGCCCGGGCACACGATGGTGCCGATGAGCGACATCAGGCTCGACGGGTCGGGGATCGGTGCCGTGGTCTTGACGGCAGCGGTGGCTCCAGTTGTGCCCGTCGTGCCGCTTGCTCCTGGCGCGCCGCTCGCACTGGGACTGGGTGCCAGCGTGACGTCGGCTGCATTTCCGAGAAGGACGCGGCCGTCTGCAATCAGTTGCTTTTCTCCACCGACGCTCGGGTGCGGTGTGGGCGACGGCGCCGCGACGTGGATCGCGGTCGAAGGGGCTGGGAGCCAGTGAGTGCGCAGGCCTAGACTGACGAGGTCGGCCACGACGATGGCGACGACCGTGACAAAGATCAGTTGAGTGGCAGTCAGCCATGTGCGTTCTTGCATACCGTGTCCGATGGTAGCACATTCCCTCCCTCCACGCAACACAGCGCGGGGTCGGGCTCGTAGTGTCCGAGAAGGGAGGGGGACTGGGCGTCGTGCGCGGCGTGGTTGCCGCGAGCGGTCGCAAAATTTGTCGTTGCGTAGCAGTACTGGCAGCCGTACAGGCAACTGTCGTACATCCCGATGTCCCGGCTGACCACGCAGCCGCAGGCTTCGCGCTGGCCTGCGTCCTTCCGCGGGGAAGCATTGCGCCCGAAGACGTTGCGCAGGAGTTCGTCGTCCACGCACTTGCCCGGGAGGATGCCATGCGGTCGGAGGTCCAGTTCTTCCGCACAACTCACCGCTTTCATTCCGTGCGCGGCGGCCGAGGCGGCGATGTGGGCGAACAGAGGCTCGAGGAACGGCTCGGGCGCGAGTACCTCGAGTCCCTGCTGACGGAGCTCGCGGAAACGGGCGGCGGCCTTCTTGTAATAGTCCACCACGCTGACGACCACGCGCGTGGTGTTTCCCTCGAGCAGATCGGCCAGTTCGTCGAACTTCGCGCGGTGGAAGTCGACCGTCGTCTCCTTTGTGAAGACGATGGGGTCGTAGCGCCAGATCACGCGGCGCGGGCCGATGCGCGCGGACAGGTTGCGAAAGGTGTCCACGGCCTGCGCTTTCGGAGGAGACTTCGGGTCGATGGCGCGCGGATTGTTCATCACGGTGTACTGAAAATAGTAGCGGTGCCCCATCTCGTCGAGTTCTGGCAGGTGCGCGACGAGCGGGCGTGGGTTGCGGGTCCAGAAGACGATGGCGTCGACATGCCTCGGGTCGAGCAGGATATGCGACACCTGTTTTCGGTTGAACGGATTCGGCACTGTGCAGTACCCTGCTCGCAGGCGGTTCATCATCCACGGGGCGTAGAACGCTGCAATGTCAGTGCGTCGACTGGCGCTGATAATCATGATCCCTCTACCCCCATTGCCCTCTTGTCTTCGCGCTTGATCGGGATTTGCAAACCTCTGGCGGGAAACTGTGGTGGAATCAGGCTGTTTGGAAAGATGGATCAATCGCGGGTCAGAGCTCATACCGTTGAGACAAGCTGCCTTAGCGGCCCTCGCGGAGCAGTGCCCCTGCCTCTATCACGTACCCGGCTGCATTGTTCCAGTACGACGACGGGTCGAAATCCTGGCCGTTGTTTGCGGCGTATTCCCAGGCCTGCCGGGCTCGATGGTAAAGGTTGAACGCCGCGGACATGGCTGCGTAGGAAGGCGGGTCACCGCTGTCCGTGCGTTCCACCTGGAATCGCAGTCGGACGTCGCTGGTTATCGTACTCCACACTCGCGGGAATGAACTGTTGCAGTCTGCAAGGCGCACGCAGTACTCGCTGAAGGTGAGGCCCGTCGCAGTCTCGGAAGCCAGCCGGTTGAGGTCAGCCAGCGCTCGGACCGCCGCCTGGTAGTAGACAGCATAGGCCTGCGCGCTCGCTGCGTACTGTCGCGCGACGCTCTCGTCGTACGCCCGCTCGGCATTTCTCCCCCTCTGTTGCTCTGAGACGCGCGCTGTCGGAACACGAGCGTGCCCCACAAACACCACCAGGTCCCCCGGCGCGAGCTTGCCGTTGAAGCCCCTCCACGGTATCACCGCGGCCAGGCCTCCATGCACCGTGACGACGACCGCCTGGCAGATTCGCGTACCTTGCCGTGTCACCTCGCAGACGTCCCGCGGTCTCAGCTCCTGGTCTTCGCGATACCGTATGACATATGCGTCCATGACTTTCGGAACCGGTCCCACCACAACGCCGTCCGCGTCGGATGGGATTGCAGGCGGGGACGCGAGTCCTGGGACCACCCCGAGCAGGACCAGGATGAAAACTGCGACGCAACAGTGGATTCTGCTTTTCACGGGTTGGGTTTCCCCTGTTCGGGTGACCTCTTGTTGAACGCCTCCGACTGGCCGCGGGGAATGCTCAGGTACTGCCACGCTTCGCCTTTGAAGTGCTTGGCGAGGATCACGATCTGGCCCGCGTGCTGGCCGTAGTGCGAAATCTGACGCAGAATTGCGGTGACCGCGGGCATCGACTCTCCGCGAATGACGACCTCTCGCTCGAGGTCTCCGGGTTGGAGCGCGTCCAGCGCCGCGTCGAGGCAGGCCCATCCATCCTGCCAGACCTGCAGCAACTCCGAGCGTGGCATGGTCTGCTCCAGGAACTCGCCGTCGCGGTGGCGATCGGGTTTTTCGCCGTCACTGGTCAGGAAGTTGACCCAGCGCGAACCCATGTTGCCGGCCATGTGGCGCATGATGACCGCGATGCTGTTCTGGTCTGGATTAAGCTGGAGGAAAAGGGTTTCATCGTCGAGTTGAGCGACGGCGCGCTCGACGAGGCGGCGGGTCTTGCGAAATTCGTGGCGAGCGGCATCGACTGTTGCGTGGTGGAGAGCAGAATCTGTCATGGGGGACAGTTCCACGCCGCGAAGCCGCTGCCTGCTCGGGTCGGCTCCTGGTTCGCGGACGGCGCGCCAGTTTTTCGGTGCGGATTCGTCCCCCGCGGACGTGCTCGCGTCCCCCCGCCGGAGGCGACCGTTCGCGAAGACGCAGCGCGAGCGCGGACGACGGGGGCGTGACTCGCCAGATCACTCTGCCTGTGCTTGGGTTGCACGTGTCCCCGAAATCCGGGATACCGGGTCTCTCCTGCCGGGCGATTCTAGGTTCAGCGATCGGCCTTGCGGGGATGAGCTGCCAGGCTTCGTCGTCCCCCCGCGGGCAATCGGAAACCGAATC
Source organism: bacterium (assembly GCA_021782195.1). Taxonomy (GTDB): domain Bacteria; phylum Vulcanimicrobiota; class Xenobia; order RGZZ01; family RGZZ01; genus JAJXVI01. Next base: position 7,172 of record JAJXVI010000073.1, read on the forward strand.
GGAATCGGAAACGGTAGCCTCCCTCTCCCTGCCAGAAGCATGGAAGACGGGCACCCAGGGAGGCAGGTGCCCACACGTTTCGAACCGTGCTCCCACGCCACGATTGTACCCATTGTCATCTCCTGAGGCAAGAGTCCTCCTCAAGTTCCAGGCGCCAGAACTTGAGTCTCCCTCAACTTCCGTTTCCAATTTATTTCCGATTGAAAGGAATTCACCTGGTATTTTGGGGGGTCTGGTGATGAATCAGATTCAAGTCGCTCGTCCCCCACAGAACGCGGAAAGCCCCGCTTTCGCAGGGCTTCCGTGCGTTTCCGTTGGAGCCGCCGAAGGGAGTCGAACCCCCAACCTACGGTTTACAAAACCGTTGCTCTGCCATTGAGCTACGGCGGCGATGGACCTCCTGATTCTAGGACAACGCGCGCGGCCTGTCAAGTCAAGAGGGACCAGCGGCTCGCCGGTGAAATGTCGACCCATGCGTTCTGGCTCTTTTTTTCTGGTACTTGTGCTCTCACTGTTTCTCGCTGTTGGCGTTCCCCAGCCTCTGTTCGCCCAGAATGGCTCGGGGACTCCCTCCCCCGTCGGCGACCCCGCGCCTGCCGCACCGCGGTCGGTAGAGCCCCCTCCCTTCCCCGTTGTTGCGCCTGACCCGAAGGCCGAGCCTCTCGACCCGCACGTGCTCCTCGACGGGAAGGTGCACGTGACCGAGCGCTGGTGGAACAGGTTTGAGTGGCGCTACCGGTTTGACAACGGCTCGAACGAGGCGATCAGCTCCGTGCATCTCGTTGTCCCTGCAAAAGACTATGATTCTCGAATCCTGCCTGACGCGCCGGCTGGCTGGGTCGCCCGTCGTGAACGCGGTTCGGGGAAGTGGTCCGGAGACTGGGTCATTTCGTGGTTCGCCACTTCACCGGCCGCCAGGTTGCGGCGAGGCCACTGGATCGAGGTCGCCCTCCACTCGGGTGCACCGTTCGTGCTTCACGGCCTCAAGGCCCGCGTCGCCATCGGAACTTCTCCGACGCGCACCCTGCAGTATCCCTGGAACACGCGCTGGACCGGACTCCAGGCCCCGACGGTGCGAGGACGCAACCGAAAGTCAGGACGCAACACAGAACAAACCGTGCAACTCCCGTTCCCTTCCTTTTCCTTCCTGTCATACCCGTCCGATCACATGACAATCGCCGAGGGGATTCGACATGATCGACTTTCCGCCGTTGTTTTTGGCCAGGGCGTTCACGACGGACGCATCTTCCAGATGACCATCCGCGCAGCTCATC
>JAJXVI010000074.1 GCA_021782195.1 bacterium
GCTCCCGTCTCGGTGAACTCGTCGTCGAGCACACCTGGAAGCAGTTCCTCGGCCATATCGCGCCACCGCAGGCAGGAGCGAAACTCCGGGTAGGAACAGGCCACAAGGTGCAGGGCAGCGGCTGCCACGAGTCGATAGCCGGGACGCGTGTCGTTTTGCGCGTGGTGAAGGTAGTCTGCCAGGTACGCGCCGTGCATCAGGGCGGTCTTGACGCATCGTATGGCCAGATCACCCGTGACCGGGGGGGCGTGCAGGATGATCTGGAACGCGAGAACCCACGAGACTGCGCGTCTGGCCACCGTGAGCTCGTCCATCCAGTTTACGCCCATGTTGGGCGGATTCTTCTCGATCCAGTCGAGTGTATGCGCGCTGAAGGCAGTGGCATACTTATCCTCGTTGGTGAGCCACCACGCCCGCGCCAGTTGCACCAGGGAGTGCAGGGCATTGAGATCCCAGGTGCCCCGTATCGGTGCCATCTTGAGCCCAACGTGAAGCCGCTCATGCTGGATCTTCTCGCGCATTCCCCGAATATGCTCGAAGAACCAGGTCTTCCCGTTGAGGTCAGAGTACCAGTCGAAGTAGGCTCCCAGGTTCACGGCGCCGCGGTAGGGTGAATAGAACGTGCGATTGATGAGATGTTGCGCCCATGCAACCGTGGCCTGGGTTGCCGCAGCGTCGGTGACCAGGTGCGTGACCAGTTCCTCGCGCAACGAATAGGAAAATGGAAATTTCGGCAGCACGCGCTGCCGAAGATAGTTCAGGAACTCGTTGCCCACCACGTCGCTGTTGCCCTGACGCACGGCCTTCTGGAGGGCCGTGAGCGTCATGTCGCCCTGTACGAGGTTGCCCAGCATCTCCCGGTCGGTGATGCTGCCGGGTTCGTCGTGCTGGTGCACGTGACGGAAGAGAGCTTCCAGATCGTGGCGATCGGCGCTGAAGAGATCGCGACAGCGCTCCAGAATCTCTCCGAACATCAGCCGGCCTGCAACGCTTCTTCCTCGAGTCCCACGAGTTCCTCGGTCGATCCGATAGCCCCCTCGCTTGCAAGCGCGACACCGGTTGCGGGAGGTGAGGCCGGGACCAGTTCACGGAATCGTTCGGCGCACAGCGTCGCAATGCGGTCAACCTGAGTGTCAGTGAGTTCCGGAAACATCGGAAGAGAGAGCACCTCTTCTTGCGCCAGTTCCGCCACGGGGAAGGCGCCGCGGCCGTAACCGAGCGTTTCATACACGGGCTGGAGGTGAAGGCTGATCGGGTAGTACACCACGCTCGTGATCCCGTTTGCGGCCAGATGGTCTCGAATCGCGTCGCGGCACTGTGGAAGGCGTACGGTGTACTGGTGATAGACGTGCCGGGACGGCCCGTATGGGGCGTCGGTGGGCGTGATCACTCCTGCCTTTTCGAGGGCATGGCTGTAGCGAGCCGCGATCTGGCGTCGGCGTTCATTCCAGGTCTCGAGGTGGCGCAGTTTGACGCGCAACACCGCTGCCTGCAGGCTGTCAAGACGGCTGTTGGTGCCCAGCATTTCGTGGGTATAGCGAACGCGGCTCCCATGGTCGCCGATCCAGCGCACCCTGTCTGCCATCGCGGCGTGGGGCGTGGTCACAGCTCCCCCATCGCCAAACGCGCCGAGGGTCTTGCTGGGGAAGAACGAGAAGCAGCCGAAGTCGCCAAACGAGCCGATGCGGCGACCATCGTACGTGGCTCCCGTTGCCTGTGCGCAGTCTTCAATGAGAGACAGTTCATGGCTGTCGGTGATGCGTTTGATGGCGAGAATGTCGGCCGGCTGACCGTACAGGTGCACGGCAATGACCGCTCGTGTACGTGGTGTGATGAGCGCTTCAAGCTTTGCAACGTCGATCGTGAACGTGACGGGATCGATGTCGACGAAGACCGGCGTTGCGCCAACCAGGGAGATGCATTCAGCGGAGGCGATGAAGCTGAATGTGGTGGTGATCACCTCATCACCGGGGCCGATGTCGAGGGCGCGCAGCGCGAGCACAAGCGCATCGGTTCCGTTGCCGACTCCGATTGCGTGGTTGACGCCGATGTAGCGTGCGAATTCTGTTTCGAACTTGCTGACTTCCGGACCGCGAATAAAGGCGGCATCGGCCAGGACGCATTGAAACGCCTCGAGGACCTCGGCCTGCAGGTTTCGGGTCTGTTCTTTCAAATCGAGAATGGGAATCTTTTCAGTCACACGGGTCTCCTCTCACAGGGTCTCGAGCAGGATGATTTCCTGGCCAGCTTCGACCACCTGTGCGTTCTCCACGAGAATCTTGTAGACGCGGGCGTGTGTTTCGGCCGCGATCTCGTTCATCAATTTCATGGCTTCAATAATGCAGAGGGTCTGTCCGACGCGCACCGTGTCACCTTCCGTGATGAAAGGCGGTGCGCCAGGTCGGATGGCACGATAGAAGACGCCGGCCAGCGGAGAGCGCACTGCCGTTACGTTTGGCGGCAGAGGCGGAGGAGCGGGGGGCGCGGTTGACGTCGCCGGTGCCGTACCATCAGCGCCGGACGTCACGAACTCCGGGGATTGCAGTACGCGAGCCCCCGCCACGACGCGACTCAATCCCAGGCTGAACGACTTGTACGAGACCTCGAGGCGTGCAAGGTTGTGTGTTTCTGCCAGGTCACAGAACGACCGTACCACGTTGAGATCGATGGGGGTGGAGGCCGGCGTGTTGTCTTCCATTCGCGCTTTCTTCACGTTTACGGTGCGCTCTTCCTACTTCATTCTCGTGAATGCCAGCCACGGCTCTCCGCGCCGTGTTGCCGTGGCGCGGAGGGTGCGTTTTCGTGGCGTTCTTCCCCGAGTCCGGCCGTTCAACCGGGTGAACGTGTTGAACGCGCCCCGCAACGTGATACGTGATACACGCAGCGAGACGACGCTCTTCCTGGATCAACCGTGTTGATCGGCGCAATCTTTTCGGCCGCGCCGCTCGCCCCCTGCCTGCTGATGTGCGGACAGGCAGGGGGAGTCGGCTTCAAGCTTTGCGTTGCCGTCGTCGGCTGTGCCTGCGGCCCCCGCGTCGCCCGCTTCGCCGGCGCCGCTCGGCTTCACCACCCTCGTTCTCACCTGCAGCGTCTGCGGCGACGATCTCGGCGTCGGGATCGTGTTCTTCGTCAGAAGCTTCGTCAGTCGCGCCGAAAGGCTTCACAACCGCACCTGGCTCAGCAGGTTCGTCGACAAGCCAGTTTGTTGCGATATCGCCGCTCGAGAGAGCCGGTGGAAGATTCCGAGTGGGAATGGCCTGGGCCAGGGGAAACGGCTCGGCCGGCCAGCGGATGTTGTCGTGAGGCGGGGTGCCGAGCCGGGTTGCGAGGCCGGCTTGAGCGCCAGACCACGCGCGTCGGGCTGCACCAGCGTCGCCTGTGTGGGTCAGGGCTGTCTCTGCGAGCGGATAGTGACGCTGTGTGCGTTGCGAAGCGGATGCTCGCGCGGCATCGCGATAGGTTGCGGCCCACTCGTCGAAGCGGGTGCCGGCATCATCATCACGCCGTCGTCGGCCTTCGGCGTCTTCCTCGCGACGGCGCCATTCGTCGCGACGGCGAGTCGGCGGACGCTCCTCGATGCGATTTGCCGGTTCCACCGATCGCGCGCGCTCCTCGCGCGGAGGCTCCTCTGCATGGCGGCGCACCTCGCGTTCCGGTGGCGGCGCGACGGGTTCTTCCCGACGTCGACTTCGTCCTTCTTCGCGGGGAGCGCGCGCGCGATCGCGCATGTCGCGTCGCAACTTGCCGTCGAGCAGCTCGAGCAGACGCGTGACGGAGGAACTTTCCTGGGTGGACCGCAGGTGGTCGGTGACGGTCACCTGGCTGATGCGTGCCTCTTCATCGCCGAGCAACACCGTGTAGGAGGGGTGGGCACGCTCGGCCGACTTCAGTTGATTCTTCAGGCCACGCCCCATGTAGTCTCGTTCCGCGCGGTATCCGCGTACGCGGAGTCCGTGCATCAGGCGGGTCATGACCCGCTCAGCCTCCTCTCCCGCTCCGACGAGGTACACGTCGATCGGAGGGTCGGCAGGGGGCTGCAGGCCTTCTTTTTCCATTGCAGCCATCGTACGTTCGAGGCCGATGGCGAGTCCTACGGCGGGGGCTCCGGTGCTCCCTATCTGACCGATGACCTCGTCATACCGACCTCCCCAGCAGAGCGGTTCGCATGGGCCGAGGTGTGGTGAGAGGATCTGCCAGACGTTTCGCGTGTAGTAGCCCAGGTTGTGAACCAGTCGCGGGTTTCCGTTCAGGGCGTGCCCCATCCCAGCGAGGTGCTCCTTGAACGTGAAGAAATGTGCTCGGCACTCGGCACACAGTGACTGAAACACGGTCGGGGCCGTGTTGGTGATGGCTGTGCACGCTTCCTTGCGGCAGTCGAGGACGCGCAGTGGATAGCGCTCCTTGCGACGTTCGCAATCGGGGCACAGCACGTCTTCCTTGCCCACGAAGAAGTCGCGCAGAATTTGCGTGAACGTGGGCCGACATTTCTTGCATCCGAGGGTGTTCACTTCAATGCGCAGATTGCGCAGGCCCAGCGCCTGGAAATAGGCGACCGCCAGGTCGATCATTTCCGCGTCGAGGGCAGGGGAGCCCGAACCGAGCGCTTCGAGTCCGAACTGGTGGGCTTCGCACGGGCGCCCTGATTGAGAGCGCTCGTAGCGCCACACTTCTCCGATGTAGTAGGCTTTAAGCTGTGACTGGCTACCCAGATTGTGTTCAAGGTACGCGCGCACGATCGGCAGCGTGAGCTCCGGGCGCAGGGTCAATGACCGCCCGGAGCGGTCACGAAACGTATACAGTTCACGATCGACGACGTCACTTTCTTCGCCGAGTCGCTCGGTAAAGAGTTCAGTGACCTCGAAGGCCGGGGTGCGCAGTTCCCTGTAACCGAAGTGCTGCGCTACGCGATGCGCCACTTCCTCGATGTGGCGCCACCGTGGCGTTTCTGACGGCAGAATGTCCACGGTTCCCCGACAGGCAGTGATTGCCATCTGAGTTCTCCTAACTCAGGCATCACGCACATCTCCTGATTCCTGGCCTGGCCGCATGGCCCGGCTATGCCGTTCTGAGGTGGCTCGACCCTGCTTCGCATGTTTGCTTGACGATGCGCGGCATGGCGTTCAACTTCCCGGGCTGTTCGACCGGGCGTTGCGACCACGCTGCGCACGCAGACCACGCCGCGCAGACCGGGTACGCCTGTTCGCTGGAACCGCGGACCCGGGGTGTCCCACGGACGGGACAGTTTCGTGCAGAGCAGCCGGCGTGCGAGGACGCCATTCCAGGGTGCAGCCCTCATTGCATCAGCCAGGCCAAACGAGAGCGCCCCCCTGGCCGGAATCTGCTTGTGGGCTGGCAGTCTGCACGAGGATCCTGCCCTGGCCGGCTTGGCGATGCGTCGCAGGGGCCCCGCCCCCGCCAGTGAAGCCGGAAGCGTAGACACCTTCTGGTGTCTACGCTCTTGCCACTGGTGCGGGGCTTGACCCGGTGCAGCACGTCGAACGGCGCAGACGCGAGGAGGCGCGAGATCGGCGCCGCATCGCACGACACAGCAGGCGGGGAGTGCCACACGGGCCTGTGGACCCGTGTGGGGCATTGCGAAGAGTTTTGTGGAACAGGAAGAAGGTGCGAAAATACCCGGAGCCCCCGAATGGGACGAAGGCTCGTTGCTGATTTTGAACCAGGCCCTGTAGAAGTTGTAACGTCCGCCCAGCCCCTCGCGGGTTTCGGGGCGGCTCCGTCGCGTCGCGCAACCAGCATCGACGCGCGGATGAGTCGACGGAACGAAGGAGGAGCACGACAAGGCAACGCGGTGTTCCAAGCGGCTCCACTCCCTTCACATTCGGGCTGCTGCTTCGCGGGACAGGCGCGCACGCTAATGAGAGCCCTGGGTCGACAGGATTCTATTCTTCTACCCGTCCTCTGGTTCCTGCCTGGCTCGTTCTCGGCAGCAGACGCACGTCAGTTGCCCAGACCGAGCTACGCAGGGTATCAGGCCCAGCGAACGAGCCCCATGTCGCGACGGCTCACCAGCAGCGGATTCGAGGGCACCGCGCGCACGCCGAAAGCATAGTCGCCGTTGCTCTCGGGAGTGAATCTCGCGGTGTACTGACGGTAGTCATCTCGCGACCCGGCTGCGGGATCTCCCTGCATCTCGATGACCGTTGCGGGGCCGAGCTGACCGCGGTGGATGCTGGCCACGAACAGTTCGATGGCGACGTCCGACGGTTCCAGACTGCCGAGGTGGACCATTGCGTCGAACTGCATCGATTCTCCCACCGACACGTCGGTGCGCTGCAGGCCGCTGGCTTCAATGCGCACCTGGTGCCAGAGCGTGCGCACGCGGTCCTTCCAGCTGGCGAGTTCACGTGCGGCGCGTCCGTGGTTGGCGTCGAGTGCGCGTCCGCTCGCGCTGGCTGGAACGTACAGGTTGCGGGTGTAGTCCATCAGCATTCGATCGGTGTTGAAGCGTGGCGCCACGGACACGATGGAATCCTTCATCTTGGAGACCCACCCTTCCGGTACGCCCTCCTGGTTGTGGCCATAGTAGAGCGGGATGATCTCGTTTTCCAGCGTGTCGTAGAGCGAGCTTGCGTCCACGCGATCCTGCTCTTCCTGATCGTTGTAGTCGCGCCGTTCGCCGATCGTCCAGCCGTTCTCGCCGTCGTAGCCCTCGTCCCACCAGCCGTCGAGCACGCTGAAGTTGATCACGCCGTTTGCTGCGGCTTTCTGCCCACTCGTGCCGCAGGCCTCGAGCGGACGTCGGGGGTTGTTCATCCAGATGTCGACGCCGCTGACGAGGTGACGGGCGAGGTTGATGTCATACCCTTCGACCATCACGACGTGGCGGGCGAAACGATAGTCAGAAGCGATCTCGTGCACGTTGCGAATGAATTCCTTGCCCGGGTCATCGGCGGGGTGCGCCTTGCCGGCGAAGACGATCTGCACGGGACGCTCGACGTTGCTCATGAGGCGCAGGACGCGCTCAAGATCGCGGAAGAAAAGCGTGGCGCGTTTGTATGTGGCGAACCGTCGCGCAAAACCGATGGTGAGGGCATTCGGGTAGAGAAAGCGATCCACGTCGCGGATGGCCGCGTTGGAACGTCCCAGGCGTCGCAGGCGACGGCGAAGGCGCTCACGCACGTGGGCGATCATCTCGTTCTTGAGCTCTTGGTGTACCGACCACAGACGTGCGTCAGGGACGGTTCGCACCGCTTTGTCCCAGGCCTTGAGGTCGGTCTGATGGGTGTACCAGCGGTCGCCTCCAACCTCCTTGAAGGTCGCGCGCAGTGCGGGAGCGAGCCAGCTTCCGAGGTGCACCCCGTTCGTGATGTGGCTGATGGGCATCTCCTGGTCGGCAAACCCTTCCCACATGTCACGCCAGAGCTCTCGTGACACCTCGCCGTGCAGTCGGCTCACACCGTTCGCGTAGCGAGATGCGTGCAGCGCCAGCACGGTCATCCCGAAACTGCCGTATTCGGCCTTGTTGGCTCCGAGGTTGAACAACTGGGTGCGCGAAACGCCCGTGGAGGCCATGTAGTGCGCGAAACAGCGATCCATCATCTCGTGGCTGAAAGCGTCGTGACCGGCCGGCACCGGCGTGTGTGTTGTGAAGACGCTGCTCGCCGATACGGTTTCGAGCGCTGCCTGGAAGCTCAGGCTCTCGCGTTCCATCAGCGTGCGTATGCGCTCCAGGCTCAGAAAGGCCGAATGACCTTCATTCATGTGGAAGACGGCCGCTTTGATGCCGAGTGCGTTGAGCGCCCTCACGCCTCCCATGCCGAGCACGATTTCCTGGCTGATGCGCATGTCGCGGTCACCCCCGTACAACTGCGAGGAGAGGCGCCGATCCTCCTCGGTATTGAGGGGAATGTCAGTGTCGAGCAGGTACACGGGCATGCGGCCGACCTGCACCTTCCAGACCAGGGCGTGCGTGACGCGGCTTGCGATCTCCACGCTTACGATGACTTCCTTGCCGCTCGCGTCGAGGGCGCGCGTGAGCGGCAGCTGCGAGAAATCAAGGCGCGCGTAGATGGCTTCCTGCCAGCCCTCGCCGTTGATGTGCTGCTGAAAGTAGCCCTGGTTGTAGAGAAGACCCACGCCGACCAGGGGAATTCCCAGGTCACTGGCTGACTTGCAGTGGTCTCCGGAAAGAATTCCCAGGCCGCCCGAGTAGATGGGCAGACACTCGTGGAGACCGAATTCGGCCGAGAAATAGGCGAACTGCTGGTCGTCGAGTTCGGGATACTGTTTGGAGAACCAGGTCTCGCCCGGCTTCATGTAGGCGTCATAGGCCTTGCAGACGTCCTTGTAGCGCTTGAGAAAGCCGTTGTCGCGTCCGCAGCGATCAAGGTGTTCCTGGCCTACCACGCTGAGCATTCGCACAGGATTGTGGCCACATTCCTACCAGGCTGGGCCGCCAAG
>JAJXVI010000075.1 GCA_021782195.1 bacterium
GAGCACCGGCCCGTCGGCGGGCCACGACCAGGCCTGCGCTGCGGTTCCGTGGACGAGTGCCGCGGCGAGAACTGCGCCGAGCACGAGGAATCGGTGCACGTGACACCTCCGTCGTTCTCTGCGCGGGCAACGCGGGTGACGTGAGGGTATCGCCGCGGCCGGACGGCGTCAATCGGATCGCGGCAGTGACGAGCGGTAGAGCGCGTTGCGGGACGTCCCCTGCTGCGCGCCACGGGACGTCCCGTTTTCGGCCTTGACCGCGTTCGCTGACGAGGATCCTGCCTCGCATCGTTCGCAATGACACCGACTGTCCGCGAATTCCAGGAGATGCCGCATCCGGTGGCCAACCTTCGGGTATGTCGTTGGCGGTTCTGCTCAAGCGCCTGGCAACGGCGGCGGGTCGAAGGATCGAGCACGCCCTGACCGGTCAGACCGAGTATCGGGTCATCTCCTCGGCCGAGCCTGATTTCCAGCGCGTTGACAACAACGTGAAGGGGAAGCTGGTACTGGCGGAAGTCTGCCAGTTGCTGGCGCGTGCGTATCGCATCGAGGTGCACGCGCCCGTGCTCCTGGAGGTGTTTTCTCCTGGCGACGCCAGCGCGCCGGCACTGCGCTGGCTTCTGCACGGGGCCGTGGGCAGCTATCAACCGCACCGTCTCGGGGAGCGTTCGGCGCACCAGATTTTTGTGGTCAACGAACTGAGTCGGGCCCGCTTCAAGGCCGTTGTCGCTCACGAACTGGTGCACGCCTACGAGCGCGAGTCCAGCATTTTACAGAGCAATCGTGCTCTTCGCGAGGGCTTTGCCCGCTGGATCGAGTACCGGACGCTTCTCTCTGAAGGCGAGCAGCACGAGGCCCAGAAACTGTTGCGCATCCGGCGTCATGGCGCGGGACGCAGCCTTCGTGAGTTGCTGGATATCGAGAAGGACCGCGGAGTGCAGGGTGTGCTCGCGTTCGTCCACACCGTGTCCTGAGCAGTCCGGGGCCGCGCCGACGGGAAGGTCGCGCCACGCCCCGACGCGCGGCGTCCCCCGCAGGAAACTGACCGGGCAGGCGAGAATCGGCGCCTTTCAGCATTCGTCCCATCTCCCTGTCGCCTGCGAGCCAAGCGTGACAGGAGCGCGAAAGGAACCTTCATGATCAACACCAGCCCGGCGTCGCCCCCGCGCGCCACATTCGTCCCCGGACCCGGCTACGAAGAAATGCTGCACCCGCGCTCGCAGGCGCGGAACAACCTCTATCGCATCGGATGGCACGGCGTTCCGCTCGAGCTTCCTTCCCACGTCACGGGGGTCGATGCCCGCATCGTCGTCATGATGGGCTACACGTTTCCGTCCGGAAGCCACAAGGTCGGCGCAACCTATTCCATCGTGATGGAAGCCGAGAAGGACGGCCTCATTTCCCCCGAGCGTACCCGCCTCATCGGCCCGTCGACGGGTAACTTCGGCATCGGCACCGCCTGGACCAGTTTCCAGAAAGGCTACGACGGCGTGGTCGTGATGCCGGACGGAATGAGCCCGGAGCGCACGGCGCGCATTCGCGCCTACGGAAGCGACATCGTCTTCACTCCGGGCACCGAGAGCGACGTGATCCTGACCATCGAGAAAGCGAAGGAACTGGGACAGGAGCCTGACACCTACGTGCTCGCCCAGTTCGAGAACTTCGCGAACTATCGTTTTCACTACTACGTGACCGGCACCAGCATCCTCGAGAAGGTCGGAGGACGCATTCGTGCTTTCGTCTCGGCTCCCGGTTCCGCCGGCACTCTGGCCGCGGGCGACCGCCTCAAGGAGCGCTTTCCCGAGTCTCTCACGGTGGCCGCCGAGCCCGTGCAGTGTTCGACGCTCTACAACGGGGGCGTGGGGCAGCACCAGATCGAGGGCATCGGCGACAAGATGGTGCCCCTCATTTTGAACGTGAACAGCCTGGACCGGGTGGCCATGGTGGACGATCAGATGTGCGTCGACCTGCTCCACTACTTCGTGACCGTCCTCAACTATCGCTACGAGTTTGGCATCAGCGCCATGTGCAACGTGATCGCGGCCATCCAGACCGCAAAGACGGAGCGGTTGGGTCCGGACGACGTGGTGGTGACGGTCGCCACCGATGGTCTCGACCGCTACTACTCGTACATGGATCGTCTGGTGTCGCGCACGCACGAGGAGTCGAAGCGCCTGGGTCCGGACCGCGTGCACGCGCTGGAAGCGGGCGCCGGGCTGCTCGATACGACGTCCGCGGCCCAGAAGGCGCGTCTTTACGACCTCAAGGCCCGCACATGGAAGACCTGGTACGACGATGCATACCTCGCGTCGATGAAGCACGACGCGTTCTGGGACAAGGAACGGGCACGGGTGGCGGAGTACGACGCGCGCTGAATCAACCGTGCCTTCCTCGGGGGCGTGTTGCTTCCGAGGAGGTTCGCGTCGGGAAGCCGCGCGAGGGGAGGGGGTTGCGCGGTTTAACGCCCCCCCTGTCGCTTCGAGTGGCAGCGCTGCGGACCCGGTCAGCCTTCCATCGCGAAGAGCCCGACGCGCTCGGCCTGCGCGCCGGTGGCCAGCAAGCGTCCGTCGGGGGAGAACCGCATCGCGCAGACCTCGCCCCGATGACTCTCGAGAACCTGATTGCCGTTGTGTCTCGCGACGTCCCACAGACGAATCGTTTTATCGCTCCCACCCGATGCGAGCCAGTAGCTCTGTGGATGGAAGGCCACGCTGCGCACGCTGCCCTGATAGCCTTCCAGGCGGGCGGCCTCGGCCTGTCCGGCGACGTCCCAGATGCGTATCGTGCGGTCGTTGGACGCCGTTGCGAGCAACGACCCGTCCGCGCTGAAAGCCACGGACCGGATGCCCTGGTGATGCCCTTCCAGCCTGCCCGCTTCTTTCCAGCGGCAAACGTCCCAGAGTTGCACGAACGGCGTGGTCCACAGTCCGAAAGCCAGCAGCGTGGCGTCGGGCGAGAAGGCGACGTTCCAGATCGACTGGTTGTACGATGGTGTGCGCGCGCGTTCGCGGCCTTCCAGGTCCCACACAACGACCACTCCCCCGATGAAGCTGGCGGCGATGAATCGTCCGTCGGGCGAGATGTCCAGCCCGAGTGCGCCACTTTTCTCCCGTATTGTGCGAATCATGGAGCGGCTCGCGAAGTCCCACAGACGCACCGTGCAGTCGTGGGAGGCGGTCACGACCATCCTTCCGTCGGGTGAGACGCGAACCGCGGAGATCCAGCCCTCGTGTCCGCGCAGTTGTCCGTGTTCCTCGGTGGACTGCGCGCCCCAGATGCGCACGGTACGGTCTTCAGATGCGGACAGCACCCACTGCAGATCGGGCGTGAAGTCGACGCCGCGCACCTGAGCGGAGTGTCCCTGCATGAGGGTGATTTCGCGCAACGTGAAACGTCGTGATCCCGTGGGGTCAGGCGGAAGCGTGCCGCGCGCACGTGGCGCTTCCGAAGTGACTCCCCCCGCGCCGGCCGTAGTAGGAAGCAGGCGAGCGAGGTCCGGACCGCGTACGAAGGGGGAGCTCTCTTCGTCGCACACGCATCCGGCCGGATCGATCGGGTGCGCAGCCATCGGGCCTGTGAAGGCTCCCGATGACGGCTGCGCGCGTGCACTCGCGAAAGTGGCAAGCGGGGCGGCCTGCGTCGGTGCGGTGGAGAAAGTCGCGTCCCACACGGGTGGGACTGCGCTCGCGTCGGTCGCCTGCGCCTGGGTTTGCGCGGGGGCCAGCGCCTGGCCTTGTGCGGGGAAGGGGACTGCGCTCGCGTCGGTCGCCAGTGCCTGCGTTTGCGCCTGGCCTTGTGCGGGGAAGGGGACTGCGCTCGCGTCGGTCGCCTGCGCCTGGGTTTGCGCCTGGCCTTGTGCGGGGAAGGGGGATTTTTCGGCGGTGAGCAGTTGCAGGAAGTCGTGAAGGTTGGCCGGCCGTCTTGCGGGGTCAAGTGCCATGGCCTGTTCGACGATCGCGTCGGCGCGTGCCGTCAGGAGTGGATTGCGACTGCTCGGGGGTGGCAGGGTCACGCCGGCCAGGCGATTCGGCGCGTCGGGAGGCATGGAAGCTGTCAGCAGGTGATAGAGCGTGGCACCCAGGGCATAGACGTCGACGCGCGGGTCGGGCCGTGAATCTGGCAGGTACTGCTCGGGCGGCGCGTAGCCTGGAGAAACCATTGCCGTTACGTGCTGGTGCGCGAGCAGCAGTTCCTTGGCCGTGCCAAAATCAAGCAGCACCACGCGGCCTTCGCGCGTAAGAAAGATATTGTCCGGTTTGAGGTCGCGGTGGACGAAGCCGGCCGCGTGCACGACGGCGAGCGCTTCTGCAACGCGCGCAACGTAGTCGATCCCACGGCCCTCCTCCAGGGGGCCGCTCTGGTCGAGAACTTCACGCAGGGTACTTCCGCGCAGCAACTCCATGACCATGTATCCCGTGTCGTTTTCTTCGAAAAAAGCGTGAACGCGCACGATTCCCGGGTGTTCAAACTGCGCCGAGACCTGGGCCTCACGCAAGAATCGTTCGCGCGCCGCACGAAACACGGCTTCTGACAGGTTGCTCCCCGCGTGCACCGCGAGGCCGTCGCGCAGGCTTCCGTAAGGGAAGAATTCCTTTACCGCGACCAACCGATGGAGCCGGATGTCGACGCCGAGATAGATGAGCCCGAACCCTCCCATGCCGAGCAACCGTCCGAGGGCGAACGCTCCGCCCTGGAGCCGGGTGCCCACGGCAAGGGCCCCCGACACGTTGGAGACCGAGTGGAGGACGGTCCCGCAAAACGCGCAGTCGGATCGCGCTTCGTTTTGTGTGTCGCACACCGGGCAGGAAAGAATCATGCTGACTCCGTTCGGAAGCGCCGATTCGACACCGAAGCTCGCGATTCCGTTCGACCAGGGCGTGGCTGTGTATCATGATTTTTTGCGGGGTGTTGTGGCCAGAACGCCTCCTTTGCACACAACGCTCTACCTGGGAACACTGCCTGAGCACGCATAAGAGGGCATACCCATCACCGGTCTCACATACCTCCAATCCAGTGTGCAGGGTACGGAAATTGAACGTTATCAGCCTTAAGATGGCGATATACGGCAGTGGCCCGATGTTGCCGAGAGCCTCCAATCGTGCAAGGATGTCAGGGAGCCAGTCACCGTCGGCCGAGACGGAAACCACGTTGAGAAATGCACCGAGCTGGATTGAGCGGACTGGCGCTGGAGTTCGATCGCTTTTCCCTGTGCCGGCTCGAACGCTAGGAAAGAGGGGCCATGCTTTTGGATATCGTCTATCAACATTACGGGTTGTTGATGGCAGCCTTTTTTATTCTGTGGGGCTTGTCCTCGACGATAAAGCTCATTCCCAACAACCGCTGTGGGGTTCGGGAGAAGGTTTTTGGTCGACCGCTCGAGAGCGGAATCATCGCCTTGCGCGGCGAGGCCGGTTTTCAACCGGAGGTTTTGCGTGGCGGTGTCCACCTGCTGATTCCCTTCCAGAATCGTGTCCACATGGTTCCACTGGTCACAATTCCCCAGGGCAAGATCGGTTACGTGTTTGCGCGTGACGGCCAGCCGTTGAAGCCTCAACAGACCCTGGCCACCAATCCAACGGGTACCGATTATCAAGACGTGATTGCGTTCTTGTCCAACGGTGGACAGAAGGGTCCGCAACGACAGGTCATCCGCGAAGGAACCTATGCCATCAACCTGGCGCAGTTCGTCGTTCTTACCGAGGACCAGGTTTATGCCTTGCGGATGAACTACGACGAGGATCAGCGCCTTACCCAGGCGGCCGAAGACCTGTCACGTCGCGGTGCCTTCCATCCCGTGATCATCACCGATGACGCGGTCGGCATCGTGACGGTGCACGACGGAATCGCGTTGCCACCCGGCGAAATCGTTGCTCCGATCAAGGGCGACGACCCGACGAACCTCGATACCTTCCACAACAACTTCCAGGACCCCGAAGCCTACCTCCGTGCGGGCGGGTACCGCGGCCGACAGTTGCAGACACTCGTGGAAGGCACCTATTTCATCAACCGTCTGTTTGCAACCGTCGAACTGATCCCCAAGACGGTCATCAACGTCGGTGAGGTCGGCGTGGTGGTCTCCTACACCGGAGACATCGGCAAGGACATCTCTGGCGACGACTACAAGCACGGCGAGATGGTGGCCAAGGGAAATCGCGGCGTCTGGAATGTTCCGCTGATGCCGGGCAAGTACGCGTTCAATACCTACGCGGGCAAGGTCGTGCTCGTTCCCACCACGAACTTCATCCTCAAGTGGCAGAGCAACGAATCCGGCGCGCACAAGTACGACGAGAACCTCTCGGAAGTCAAGCTTATCACCAAGGACGCGTTCGAGCCGTTGCTTCCGCTTTCGGTCGTGGTGCACATCGACTATCGCAAGACGCCGCTGGTCATTCAGCGATTCGGGGACATCAAGCGTCTGGTCGATCAGACACTCGACCCCATGGTGGCAGCCTATTTCAAGAACGTGGGTCAGACCCGCACCCTCATCCAGCTCATCCAGGACCGAAGCAACATTCAGCAGTGGGCGGCCGAGGAGATGAAGGAGAAGTTTGCGCAGTACAACCTTGAGCTCCAGGAAGTGCTGATCGGCACGCCGACCTCCTCTCCTGGCGACAAGCGCATCGAGGACATCCTCACACAGTTGCGTTCACGCCAGATTGCCGAGGAACAGGTTGAAACCTACGCCCGCCAGGAGAAGGCGGCCGTCAAGGAGCGCGAGCTTCGTGAGGCTGAAGCCAAGGCGCGTCAGCAACAGAACCTCACGGAATCGGAACTGGCCATCATCGTGCAGAGCAACCAGGGCAAGGCCGAAGCCCAGCGAGCGCTTCAGCAGCGTGAGCAGATCGCCACGATGGCGATCGCCGAAGCGAGCAAGAACAAGACACTGGCTGAGGCAGATGCTGCGCGCGTGTGCATGCTGGCTGATGCCGAGGCGTCCCGTATCCGAGCGATCGGTGAAGCGGAAGCTGACAAAACGGCGCGCGTGGGTATCGCCCAGGCCATCGCCATCGAGGAACAGGTCAAGGCGTACGGCGGTCCGCGCTTCCAGTTGACCCAGCAGGTCATGAGCCGCTTTGCCGAAGCCATCGAGCGTTCAGGCGTCGACGTGGTGCCGAAGATCATGTTCGGTGGCGCCGGCGGCGGCGATGGCGCTGGGAAAGGTGTGTCGGGCGGCAACAACGTGTTCGAGGCTCTGCTGGCCCTCATGCTGAGCGACCGGTTTGCCGACGCGACCGGTACCGTGAGCGCGGTCAGCCAGGTCAATCCCCAGGCTGAGGCGACGCGGCGGGCGATTCGCCAGTCGCTGATGAAGTCGACGAGTAACACGGCCGAGCAGCCGAAACCCACCCAGGATACAGTGCCCGCCAGAACCGTGTGACCTTCGGGGTTACGCAGTTGAGGGTGGCCGCGGTGCGGGGAGACTCGTCCGCGGCCACCCTCTTTTCCGAGAAAGTTGTCTGCCCTGGTGCACACGGATCCCGAACTCTGCAGGATCCGGCACGGCGCACCTCGGAAGCAAAGAGAGAAGGTCGACAGGAGGGTCCGCAGTTCATGACTCAACCGCACGACGCCAGGGGTGTCCTTGCGGAAGTTGCCCGCTTGAAAGAACTGGCTGCACCGGGGCGTACCATCTGGTCGCGTGAGGGCCTGCTGGCCGAGGTTGAATGTCCCCTTCCGCTGACCTGGTCGCTTCTCCGGCGCATGATGAGCGTGCGCGGCGGGTTGGGCCGCATGTTCAACGACTTTGGCCTTGATCCGGATCCGGAAGTCGATCCCTCGTCTGTGCTCGATCTGTGTTTTGGGCGTCCATACTACAACCTCAGGCGGCTGGCTCACCTGTATTTTCGGGACGTGCCGCTGGTTCATCGGTTCGGTCATGCCGGCCCGTCGGCGCAGGGTGTGGCCTTCTCCACTCCATCGCTTGATTTTCGTCATTTTTCCCTGCCGCTCTGGGGGCGCTTTCCTCATACAGCGTACCGGATGATCCGTGCTCGTGCGAAGATTGGCCGGTTGCGGCGCACTCTGGCAGAGCCTTTGCACGCCGGAATCGCCTCCATGTTCATGTCGCAGGCTCGTTGTGCTGCGCTTGAGGACCTCTCGCGCCTGACGATTCCCGCGCTTCAACAGCGACTCGCGATGTGGGTGGAACTGACTGCGGACGAATTTGCCTCTGCCGCACTCAAGCCTTATTTTTTTGCGGCGCGTGCCGTTGAAGGACTGTCATCGCGATTCGGAGCATCTGATGCCACGCGTCTCCTGGCGGGCGTCCGGCCGCGACCGGAAGCGGATGCCGAGAACCTGATGCGTTGCGTGGCAGAGGGGACGTGCCACTTCAGTGTTGTTGCCGAAAAGCTTGGCCACCGAGGGCCGGCCGAGCTCGAAC
>JAJXVI010000076.1 GCA_021782195.1 bacterium
GACTGGTCAGGCCGTGGCGGACTTCGCCGTGTCATCGAGGGGTGCAACGGTTCGGCGCTCTGCCGCAAGACCGATACCGGAACCATGTGCCCCTCGTACATGGTGACCCTCGATGAGGAGCATTCCACGCGCGGGCGGGCCAACGCGTTGCGAGGGATCTTGAGCGGACGTCTTGCGTCCCTCGACGACCCTCGGATGAAAGAGATCATGGACCTGTGCGTCAGTTGCAAGGCGTGCAAATCAGAGTGCCCGTCACAGGTGGACATGGCCGCGCTCAAGTTCGAGTTCCTGAGTCACTGGTACGAGCGCCACCGTGTTCCTCTGCGCGCCCGTCTCTTCGGGGAGGCCGCGCTGTTGGGCACCCTCGGGACGATGTTTCCCACCATTGCCAATTCGGTTGCGGAGAGCACTCCGGTGCGTTGGATGATGGATTCAATGCTCGGGATTGACGCACACCGGAAGCTTCCTGCCTACGCGACGGAACGATTTACCGCGCAGGTGCGCAAGTATGCGTCTCAAGCACTGCTTACCCCCGGACTCCGAACCGGGGACATCCAGATTGTCGGCCAGCTTGCGTCCGGTGCGGCTCGCATCACACGCCCTCCTCTCTCCGATACCGTGGTGCTTCATCCTGATACGTTCGTGGAGTATCATGTGCCGAGCGTCGGTCTTGCCGCACTTCGCCTGCTGGAGGCGACGGGGCGACGCGTGCTGGTGTCGCGCCCTTCTTGTTGCGGACGCCCCATGATGTCGCAGGGCCAGGTTTCTGCCGCGACCGAGCACGCGCGCATCCTCTGCGAGGTTTTTGGCGGACTGGTCGGGCAAGGCTACGATGTCGTCATGTGCGAGCCGTCGTGCGTAAGTGCTGTTCGTGACGACTATCGAATGCTCGTGCCCGCGGATGTTCTCGATCCGATTGCCGGTCACGTGATGATGGTCGAGGAGTGGCTCGTCAGGCTTGAAGACGAGGGCAACCTGCCGCCGGACATGTTCACGCGTCTCGAAGGGAAAGTCTTGTTGCACGGGCACTGCCATCAGAAGTCGATGGGCGCGCTTGATGCCACGGTGCGCGCACTGCGTCTGATTCCGGGCCTCGAGGTCGAGGTGCTTGATGCCGGTTGTTGCGGCATGGCCGGTGCCTTCGGTTACGAGAAGGAGCACTACGAGGTCTCGGTCAAGATGGGAGAGCAGCGTCTGCTTCCCGCAGTACGAACCTTTGTCGAAAATGCTTCCGGTCAGAATATTTTCGTGGCGGCTCCAGGCATGTCGTGCCGGCAGCAGATCACGCACGGCACGCAGGCACGTCCCCTGCACCCGGTGCAGATCCTGGCGCGTGCGCTGAGGCCCGACCCGACTCCAGCGAAGGGCCGTCGCTAGCCGATGCACACCGTGCGCGAATGGTTGCGACCGGTGCACAAGGGTCGGGTGGGCGACTCCTGCTTCGCTCGACCTCGCGTCGTGCCGGACTTCGTGCCCCTGGTGTCGTCGCCATGAAGATATGGGTGACTGGGGGGCACGGGATGGTCGGTACCGCCCTGTACCGGCGACTCGCGATGGACGGCCATGAGGTGCTGGCTCCTGCCTCCCGCGTGCTGGATCTCTGCGACCGCAGGGCAGTCGACGCCTGGCTTGCCTCGCACGCGGGCATTCGCGTTGTGGTCCATCTGGCGGGTCGGCGCGGCGGACTTGGCGCGCGCCTTGCCGACCCGACCGGTTTTTTTCTCGACTCGCTTGCCATTGTCACCAATGTCATCGATGCGACGCGACGGCGGGGTATCAATCGTCTCGTATTTGTCGGCACCGCCTGTGTGTACCCGGTCGATGCGGTTCAACCCGTGGTCGAGGAGGCGTTGATGACGGGTCCTCTCGAACCGCACAACGAGGGATATGCCCTGGCCCGCATCTGTGGAACGCGCCTTTGCGCCGACATGAACGCGCAGTTTGGTACGCGCTTTCTGACTTTGCACCCATGCAACCTGATCGGGCCGCGCGACTGCTTTGATCCGGAGAGCGGACAGGTGGCTCCTTCCTTGATCGCGCGAATTGAACGGGCCCGTCGGATGCAGGCCCCATCGGTAAAGGTCTGGGGAAGCGGGCGGGCGTGCCGGGATTTTCTCTACGTGGAAGATTTTGTTGACGCGATCACGTTTTTTGTGAACAACCCGGATCTCGTGCCTCGCGACCGACCGTGGCTCAATGTGGGTGGCGGGCGTGACGTCTCCATCGCGGAGCTCGCTCAACGCATTGCGGAGACCGCAGGCTACCGGGGGCGCCTGGAGTTTGACGTTTCCCGCCCCGAGGGGGTATCACGTCGCCTTCTGGACATTCATCGCGTGACCGCGCTCGGCTGGAAACCGCTGACTTCCTTGTCCACGGCGCTCGCGCGGACGATAGCCTGGTATCGTGACACCCTTCCTGATTCCCCGACGCCCTCGCTCTCCGACAGCACGGGCGTTTGAGTGAGTCGTTCGCACGGTCATCCGACGGGCGTCTTGAGGGTGAGGGCGCCGGGAATGCAGACGACCTCGAAGTCGGTGCCCGCGCGGTGCACCTCGCCGTCAATCTGTGAATTGACGGGTCGTACCGTCTTGATGCGAACGCGGTGTCCCTGGTAGTTCGTCCTTCGTCTCTTCAGGACGCGGTCGAGAACGCGTGGATTGACCGGGCTTGCCCTTGCAGCCAGGATGAACTTCGAAAGATAGTCTCGCCAGCCAGTGAAGAGAATGACGTCGAGCAGGCCGTCGTTGGCCCGGCTGTCGGGTTCGAAAACGAACTCTCCCGCGTAGACTCTCACGTTGTTCACGATCAGATTGGTCAGATGGCCGACCGTGTGAGGCGGTTCCTCGTCAACCCACACCGTTGCCGCGACATTCTTGTGTCGAAATGGCACCCGCATCACGGCATAGAGGTACAGGTTGTAGTCTCGCAGGATCGTGCGCAGGATGGGCGAGCGGCGCGCTTTTTCGCGTTCGGTGTTGCGTTCGATCAGGATGGCAGGGTCTACCCCGATGGAGAACGCGTCAGCGACGTAACGGTCGTCAATCCGACACAGGTCGAAAGGCAGGTTGGCTCCGTAACGGACCGCTTCCAGTGCCCTGCGCAAGTTGTTGGGACCGTTCGGCGCAAGCCCGATTGAGCGGGCGATGTTGTTGCCTGTGCCGAACGGGATGACAGCGAGGGCCGGGAGATTTTCGGGCTTTTCTTCCGCGCCCATCATGCCGTTCACAACCTCGCTGACCGTGCCGTCCCCACCACAGGCGACGAGCGTCCGGAAACGACCGCTTCTTGCCAGATCCCTCGCAAGCTCCACGGTCCGCCCGTCAGGGAGCGTGTCGAACCGCTCGAAGCGGATGTCAAGCTCGGTGGTGTGGCGCAAGAGATCGTCCCATCGCTGGGCTGCCTGGCCGGTTTGCGCGCTCGGATTGAACAGGAACGCAACGTCACTCATAGGGCGACGAATTGGCCCGAAGGCGCCGCCATTCCTTTATGTTTACCTCACGTGAAAGCGATTTCCACCCTGTGGATTCACGCGGAG
Source organism: bacterium (assembly GCA_021782195.1). GTDB lineage: Bacteria > Vulcanimicrobiota > Xenobia > RGZZ01 > RGZZ01 > JAJXVI01. Next base: position 3,536 of record JAJXVI010000076.1, read on the forward strand.
CGACGCACGTCGGGCCCGGGGCGTGCGCGAATGTCGGTAGCGAACGGGAATGCGGCCCCCTGAAGCGAATGTGCCTCCATGCGGAAACTGGCTCTCGTGGTTTTCATGATTCTGGCCATGGCGACGGTTGGATGCGTGCCACACGCGTTGGAGGCACCGCCTCCACCCGACTACCAATCAGCGCTTCTCACCGGTTCGGCGTGGATTTCCGAGCCCGTTTCAGAAGAGGCGTTCAAGTGGGAAGTGCGAGAACTGGCCTTTCGGGAGCAGTACGACGACCTCGAGCATCTGTACACGCGGTTTGCTGCTCACCCGCGCTACCTGGTCAACGGGTGGACGACGCGCGACGGTTTTCTGGCGGCCTTTGACGACCTGGGCGACATGGATGTCGACGAAGTGCGTCGCCTGGGGACACGCGTGGGAGACTGGATTCTGACGCGTCCTCGCTCCCAGGTGGCCCCGCTGGTCGGTGCGGCCCTTGCCGTAGGGCTCGCACTCGATACGCAGTCGGATGAAGCGCGTCTGGCGCAGGTTCGACGCATGATCCAGGCGGCCCGCCGCGCCGACCCGTCTGACGTGGAACCTGACGTGCTCGAACTGCAGTTTCTGGCGCGCACGCGAGGAGACGCACAGGAGGCCGGCAACGTTTTCGGTCGCGCAGTGAAGCTCGACCCCGACTGTTATGCATTGTGGAATGCCCGCCTCGACTTTCTTCTGCAGGAAGGGGCGTCGGCGTCCGATGTGCTGGGTTTTCTTGAGCAAGCCGACAAGACGACGCGCGCTCGCATGGGTGACGCCTGTTATGCGCTCCTCATCTGGCACTTCCATAAGAGGCTTCCACTGACGTTTGCTTCAGGACAGTTGTCGTGGCGTCGGATGCGAGAGGGCTTTCTTGACTATGGTCATCTTCATCCTGAGGCCACTGGAATCCTCAATGCGTTTGCGTGGATGGCTCACCGGTGCCGGGACGAGGGCACCGCGCGCGTTGTCTTTTCGCGAATTGGTACCGCTTGCGACCTCGGGGTCTGGAAGAGCTATCGCGCCTTCCGCACCGTGCGCGCGGCCTCGGCACACGCGGACCCGGCTTTTTCGCCCGCTCACCTGTGGTACCGACCGGCGCTCTACCCGAGGCCGATTCGAATGGCGTGGTTGTCGACCTGGGAGAAGCGGATGGAACTCGACCTGGAGATTGAAGACCTTCTGGCCCGGCACGCTTATGCGATCCTCGACGGGGTTGCGAAACAGCTTCGGGGAGCGGCAGGGGCTCAATGGGGCTGGGGGCATACTTTGACCCCTTCTGGGGCAATCAGCGCCTTCTACGCTGCATTCGCTCTACAGTCATCGGGGACGAAGGCCCGGCGAGACCGGCATCTTGCAGAGCTGCGGACGTGGCTCGGTGCCGATCCGCATTCATTGACCGCCCGGGTGGCGCTTGCCAGTGCCCTGATCCAGGATGGCTGGAGACGCCGCCTGTCCTCTGACGCTGGCGGGCAGTCGGAGGCTCCGGCCTCCTTCGCTGCCAGGCGAAGCGCGACGGCGCCCGCGCATCCCCGCGCGCGTGCGGATTTCCGAGAGGCCAGTCGTGTGCTTCGGGAGGCCACCGTCATCGGGCCGGATCCGTTTGCGTGTTACCTGCAAATGGTGCTGGCGCGCGCGGAGGGGCGTGGCCAGGTGCGCTTCGCCACACAGTATGACGCTGCTGTCAAGCGTTTTCCCGACTTCCTGGCGTTGTACTCGGAGCGCATGACCGAGCTCATGCCGACCTGGGGGGGAGAGCCCGGCTCGATGGAAGCTTTTGCCGCATCGGTGGCCACTGCGACCCGAAGTCGCTTCGGCGAGGGGATGTATGCGCTGTTGGCGGCGACCGTGTGGCCGGGTGAAGTGCACACGTTTCTCCTTGATACGTCGTTCGACTGGTCGCGTATCCGACAGGGAATTCACGACCTCATTTCCCGCGGCTGCACGCCGAACTCGAGATACTGGGTCGCGCTGTCGCAACTGGCCGCCCTTGAGCGTGACCCGAGGACCGAGGCCGCCTGTTTGCGGGCAATTCCTTCACCTGACCTGCTTGACGTCGCGCTGACCCCCGGCGAGGCTTCCTACCGTATTCGTGCCCTGGCCGGCGGGTCAATTGACGAGGCAAAGCCGCCGCTGAGGGCCACGGTATACCGTGCGGGGCAGTTCAATCTGGATTCGTTTGCGCCTCGGTTCCTGGAAGGTAGCGGTACTGCGTCGACTGACGCTCCCGAGGCCAGTCCGCCTTCCTCGACTCCGCTTGCGAAGACTGCTCCGATCCGTCCCGGGGCGTCACGACAGGCGGGGGCGTCGGCGGGGAGCCCGAACGCGCGGCACGCGCACTCCGTGATTCGCGTTCCGATGCGCCAGGGGGTGGTGTTCGGGGTCGTGGGCGTGCTGAATCGCCTCTCCAGAGGTGCGCACACCGTCGTCTACCGAATGCGTCATCCGACTTTCTATCCCCCTGGCGGTGGGCCCGATTCTGAGAGCGTGTATTCGGAGCATGTTGGAGAGTTCGACAGCCGCTATCTCTATCACGGCCTGTTCCGTTTTACCACGTCCATCCCGTGGGAGTGGGTTCCCGGTCGCTATACGGCCAGTATCTGGATCGATGGCCGCAAGGTGATCCGCCAGCGGTTCGTGGTGTATGCACCGTGAACTCTCCACGATTGCCCCTGCTCCCCTGGAGGAGCGGTTTCGTTCTGTACCCGAAGCGTTTTGTGGAGGTATCGTTGTGAATTCCGCCGACTCATCGCACGTACTTGACGTGCACGAGGGACCGTGTGTCGTGCGCTTTTCTCCACGCGGCCAGATTCTGGTGGCAGGTCACATAGACGGTCGACTCTCCGCCTGGTCCGTCGGGAAGAATGCTCGCTTCATCGGGCGGGCGCAGTCGGACGAGAGCGTTCTCGACGTGCTCTTCTCTCCTCGCCTCTCCGTGCTTGTCACAAGGGGACCACGACGACTGTGTGGATGGCGAGTGCCTGACCTTGAGCGATCTTTCGAGATTGAGGCGGAATCTGATGGCGGCGCCGTGTTCAGTTCTGACGGATGGCACGTGTGCGTTGCTGCCGGGCGTTCTCTTGCGTTGCAGGATCTGCGAGAGAAGCGGGTGGTCTGTGAAGGTTTGTTGCCGACCGGCAATGCCGTGGACGTGGGGACGGCGCCGGGAGGGAAGCTGGCGGTGGCTTCGAGCGAGGGGGGGAGGACGACGCTCAGCCTCTGGCTGTGCGAGGACGGGACCCTGCGTCAGGAGGGGGAGGCCGTCCTCGAGGGAGACTCCCGAACCGTCTCGCTCTCAGGGGACGGCCGGTTGCTCAGCGTCTCCGCCCAGCACGTACGTGTGCTTGAGACACCGTTTTTCTCGGGCGCGAGTCGCGCGGAATGCGGGGGAGGTCCCACGGAGCGTGTCCTGGCAGGAGCGATTGCCGGCGCGGGAGCAGTGGTCTTCGACAGTCAGCGGCTCGTCGAGAGCAAGAGCAATACGGTCAGTCGGAACGGGTCGCGCACCAGAAGCTGGTGTCGCTCGGTCTTCAGCGCCGACGGTCGACTGCTTGTTGGAGGATCGCCGAGCGGGCGGATTTTTCTCTGGGACCTGGTGCGCCGTGCATCGATACGCGTGCTGGACGGTCACGAAGGGGAAGTAACGTCTGTGGACATGTTGCACGGACAGGCGATGCTCTCCTCGTGCGGTGGCGACGGTTCGATTCGTCTGTGGGACCTCAAACAAACCCGTCGTTAAGCGTCTGTCTCGTTGCCGACGGTGGGCTCACACGCATGCAAGCCGGGGAAGATGAACTGAGGACGCGGGGTCAGGATTCCTTCTTCTTGCGGTCTCTCAAGGCCAGCATGGCCATTGCGCAGGTAACGAGCAGTGGGGTCGCTGGCTCCGGAAGGGTTGTGGATAGAGAGTTGTATCCGATGACGTTCATCGCCGTGATCTCTGCGGAACTGAGGGTCGGGAAGGTTCCGGGCGTTCCGTATGCATCCTGCACGCGTACGACATGGGCGCCGCTGCTGTACCAGTCTCCATAGTCCGCTCCGCTGTTCTGGTTGAAGCCGACGAGATTCGTTGTGCCGTTGTTAATGGAGAAGTAGGAGGAGGCTGCAGATGTGGAATAGCTCCTCACTCCGGCCGCACTGAAGCGGAACAGGTCTTCTGGACGGGAGTACGTGGTTCCGTTCAGCCCTGATCCGAGACCCAGTACTTCGTCAATTTCGTGCATCGTGGCTGCAGCCAGGGAGTACTTCGAGGCGGAACCGCCACTGGTGGTCAGATTCATGATCGACGTGTTCAATGAGACGGTGCCATCGAAGCCGTCAGGCGTGGCTCCAACAGAGTAGCCGAGCGTCGATGCATTCGCCACTGACACGCTGAGACTCGAGGAGTTGTCAACGGGATTGACGGTTCCGGCCGGAAGGGTCGCGAGTGCAGTGGCGGCGTTCTGGGTGGTGCCGACGGCAGCCAGTTGAGCGACGAAGCCTGAGTACGGGATGGTTCCGATCCACGTCGAGCTGGAGGCGAGACCGCTCGTGGTTTCCTGGAATTTGATGGGAACTGTCACCGCGTTGGTGAAGAAAGCGTCATACGTGCCGATAACCCCGCGCGAGACGTCCGGCGGCCGAACGCGGGGAACCGCAACACCAATCTCTATTACGGCGGCGTGCTGCCCTACGCGGACGGTGACGGTGAGGTGTACGCGTACGCGATCTACAACACCAACCGGGGTCTCACCCCGCACACCGCGCCGCTCCCGCTGATCCGGCAATACGGTTACGGCTTC
>JAJXVI010000077.1 GCA_021782195.1 bacterium
TGCGAAGGTACCGTCGCCGTTGCCGAGATACACCGAGACGGCATTGGAATTGCTGCTACCGAGCACCAGGTCAAGCTTGCCGTCACCGTTGAAGTCACCCACAGCAACGGAGGTCGGAATCGCACTGGTCGTGAGGTTCAGTGGGGCCGTGAACGTGCCGTCGCCATTGCCAAGGAGTACCGACACGGTGTTGTCATACCAGTTGGTGAAGGCCAGGTCGAGGTGGCCGTCGTTGTTGAAGTCACCAACGGCCATTCCGGTCACGCGTCGGCTGTGCGCGATATTTCGGGTCGCCGAGAACGTTCCGTTTCCGTTGCCCAGTGCGAGCGTGACGACCTGGTTCTGCTCTCCTGGAACGACAACGTCAACATTGCCATCGCCGTTGAAGTCACCGGTGGCAAACGTCTCTGAATATCCTGTCTGGACATTCGAAACAATGGAAGGCTGCAACGTACCGTCGCTGCTGGATAACATTGCGGAGACCGAGCCCTCCGTGTTGCCCGTGAGGATGGCCATCTTGCCGTGACTGTCTAGATTGGCATAGGCAAGTTGCACCGGAGCTGCTCCGACGAGGTAGTCGCGCCGTGCCTCAAAGTCGAGCGGCTCCGGAGCAACTGAAAACGCGACCGAGTCGGCGTGAGCGAGACCCGTTGCGCGAGCCACCAGGCTGTAGCCGCTCCCCGACAGCGCGATGAGGAGATTCGAAAACGTAGCAATCCCATTCACGGCGTTTACGGTGAGCGTTCCTTTGAGGCTCGAACCGGCAGGGCTCCCTGCGGCGAGGCTGATGGTGACGGAATTGCTGGCGCTTGTCACGACGTTGCCGCTGGCATCTTCAATGGCAACAACGACAGCGGGCGTGATCGGAACGTAGGCCTGCGGTATTTGAACAGCCTGGCGAGCCGAGGACGGAGAAGCCAGGAAGGCAAGTTGCGTGGCCTGGTTGCTGACCGTGGTGGACAAGGTTGCGGAACCCACGCTCATCTGACCACTGCCGCTTCCTCCGCCGCTACATCCCACGAACACGCCGGCCAGTGAGAGTGCAGCGATCCACAGGGCTGCCAGTGAAAGTGCCGAGCCGGACCCGCCGCTTCCGGAGGAACCACAGCCTGCAAGAATAAGACCGCAGAGCGCGCTGATGGCGACAATGATGGTTGCACGGACGACAGTCTGCTGTCGATGCCGGCACGAGATTGCCCGAATGGGTGGTGCCCAACGACGTGTCATGAACTCTCTGCCCTCCTCTGGACGCTCGTGTTGCACGGGTCTGCCCCGACCTGGATCTCCTCTAAGTCTCCGATGCCTGCCATTGAAACTGTTGAAACTTCAAAGGAGGCAACGGTGTTTTTCCCTTGTCATTTTGAGCGGTTGTATCCGATCTTTTTTCGCTTGAAGCGGTGACTCCTGTTCATTGCAGGATTTGTTCTGTTCTGCGTGACTGTTTTGTGGCCTCTGTGCATGTCGACGTTGTGGATGAGATCTGTGTCGCCTTCTGACTGCAAATGTTACTCCTGTCCCCCTCAGTGCGGATCATTGTCTGTTCCCACGACGTGACGGAGCGTTGCCGGATTGGATGTGTTGATGCCTGCGTATCGGTATCTGTTTCCGCCCGTTGCTCGGAGCATGTGGTGTTGATGGGCCGTGAGGCGATTTTGCGGCCATCGTGAAGTATGCGGTGTGGGTCGCTGACTGGCCGTGGCGTTGGTAGGACTCATATGACGATTTTGCGACCACGGCATCCTACGAGGTTGGCGAGTCGGGAACAAAACCACGGTTGAGTTCCCAGAGGATGTGGCCATATTTTTCCCAGGTGGACAGGTCTGCCCAGTAGGAGTCGGTCACGTAGCCTTCAATGTGACAACCTGCCTTGACCATTCGCGTCAGGGTGCTGCTCAGGGACAGGTCGTGATGGCCAAGGAAGTCGAAGAGACGCGGCGTCGCGACGCGAATCCCGGCTGCAGAAAGATAGCCCGCAGAGTCCGGACTTTCTCCGAGAATCGTTGAAAGCGAGATGTCGTTGTCAAAATCAAGCGGTCCGTGGGTGTGGGCTCCTTTATCCGGGCGGAGCACGAGGGTGACGTCAGCTTTCTGTTCCTGGTGATATGCCAGTACGTCAGCGAGGTCGAGGTCGATGACCACGTCGCCGTTTATGATCACGAAGTCATCGTTTTCCAGAAATGGTCGTGCGGCAAGGATTGCGGCCCCGATGCCTCTGATTTCGTGTTCGTGTGAGTAGGTGAGTGTGACACCGTGCCTTTCGCCCTGTCCAAGAGCCTCCTGCACCTTGTCCGCCAGGACGTTCGTATTGACGACAACCTCGGTCAGTCCAACGCTTCGCAGCAACTGGAGGACTCGGTGGATTACGGGGCGGCCCTGGATGGGAATGAGGCAACGGGGTACGCGCAGGGTGAGTGGGTGCAGGCGGCTTCCTCGTCCACCGGCGAGGAGGAGTGCTCTCATGGCACCTGCGCGCGCAGTGACTGTTTTGGGCGACACTGAGTGTGCGTGAGCGTTCTTGTCGGATGAAGGTGCATGCATTGATCATACGCAACCAGGGTGTTGATTCCTTTCCTTTACGCTCGTTCCGGTGGGCCTGTACGCTATCGACCTCCCTGGAGGAGACGACGTAATCTGTCTTTTCCTGACGTTTCGTGTTGGTTGATGTGAAGTTGGTGGTGTGGATGGTGGTTTCGGCTGGAGGAATGCGGGTCTTAGTCTCCAGGCTGCCGATTCAATGTGAACCCTGACCCGCTCGTCTGCTTTCGTGTCGAGAGCCGCGAGCAGCGGAGCGATTGCTTGCGAGAGCGTGCGTTCCTCGACACGAGGGCCTCTCTGACGCAGCTCGTGGAGGTGGTGAGCTCGACAGGACGGTATCCGCAAATCTTTGCATTGTACTCGTATCTTCCCTGTTGTTTGCTGAGGTGGTAACCACGGTCGGTTCGGGTTGCGTTCAATCGCGGAGACGCTGGCCCCGTCTGCTGCTGTTTGCCAGAGTGCCAAAGCGGTCTGCTGCAGCTTTTGAGCTCTCGCAAACATGGACGTGGCTTTACTGCTGCATTCTCTTTGCCTTCTCTAGACTGCCGGGCAAGTTGATCTCTCGCGGACATGGACGTGCCTCAACTGCTGCTTGCCACGCCGCTGAAGCCGTTACGGCAGTGTGCATACCGCCATGAGGAAAATTGCGAGCATGATTCCGAATCCGGCCGCTTCGAAGAGCAGCGTGAGCGAATCGCGCATTCTCGTTGCGAGCGGTCCCGTCACGCGGCGTCTGCGTCGCTTTCCTCGAGCGTAATGTATCGGGTCCTGATGGGCTGGCATCGGGATTCCAATGGAGCAAAGGTCAATGGTCTTCTCACCGTGGGGCGTTACCAGGACGTACATGTGGGGGCCTCCTTCTCGTTTGTTGCGGCCTCCAGGCCGCCTTGGAATCATGGGATGGAATCGACGCGATGGAGTGCGGGGCCTTGCCGTGGCCGACTGCGAGATCACATTGCAACCGAGAACACCCGGACCACTTGTGCCGTTGAGGTGTCTTGCTGTGTTGGACTTCGAAGTGGCTTCATCTGGTCAGGAAGGAATTGTTACCGAATTATTTACTGGTGAATTCTTCATGTGCGCCTTTGTCGGCACGCTGGATCGCGAAAGAGAACTCCAGAGGCCGCTTCTGTGCTTCTGCCTGGCCGTTCGCACGAGTCAGGCAACCCGTGCAGGTGAGGGTGGCAGTCTGCCGCCGGTGTCAGATGATGATTGCCGTTCGTTGCCGTGTGTACCGGGGCCGACGCACGCCAGGGGGGGGCGCGTAAGCGAGACGACTTCTGATAATCACCTTTCGTCCCTGTGTGTACGGCCGAGAATCGCTACGTCAGCTCGGACTCATTGGCCATACAATTGCCCGGCCGTTGCAGGGTAGACCGGTGGGGACATTCTACAGCCCGCCTCCTGGAGTGAGTTGTTTCGAACTTACCAGGCAACAGATCCCGGCTTGTTGCGCTTTGCCGAGCACGCTGCCCGGTACGTTTGCCCACACGGTTACCTGTGCAATCATGTAGCACTTGCTGATTTCGAAGGAAATGCTCTGACGCTCAATACGTGTCAGGTACCGTTGCCTCGTGCAGGAAACAGTTTTAAGTTGTTTCCCAGCAGTACCGCGAGGTTGCGGGGCAGAATCTGCAGGTTGCCTCGTGCAGGAAAAAGTCTTGAATTGTTTCCTGCACTGGGGATACTGCGTGGGGCAATATTCAGCGGAAGAGTCTGACCACGCCGATTACCCGCCCGTTGAGTTGAAAATCCTGTGTGAGAACAATATCCGGGTAAGTGGGGTTGTCGGGTCGCAGTATGACGTGCTTGCGTTCTCGGAAGAAGCGTTTGACCGTTGCTTCGCCGTCGATGCAGGCAACGACGAGCGAACCGTTTTCAGAGTTGGGTCGTTCTTCCACAATGACCAGATCACCGTCCTCGATGCCAGGTGCCATGCTATTTCCCTGAACGCGGAGGAGATAGACGTTGTTACGTCCACGTGTCCAGGCGTCGGGCAGTGCGATCTCCTCGTCGATATTCTGTTCTGCGGTGATGGGAATGCCGGCTGCAACTTTTCCAAGCAGCGGGACCAGGGTGGCTTTGAGCGGACGGACACTGTCGACCGGCAGAACCCCCTGCGTGCCTTGAAGCGATTGTAGAACAGAGGGTGAGAGGGTGAGGGTTCGCGCACCCGCGCGCTTTCCGGGATTTTCTCGGGAGTGCCTTCGGATGTACCCTTTCTGCTCGAGTTCAAGGAGGTGTCGTTGGACGGAGTAGACTGCGGACAGGTGAAAATGATCCGCAATCTCACGCACTGTCGGGGAGAAATGACTCTCGCGTAACGAGTCGATAATGAACTGCAGAACGTCGCGCTGTCGCCTGGTAAGATCCAGCCAGTTGTTTCCTCGAGACATTGCTACAACCTCACTGTCGAGAGCTCTTCACGCTTTGTCGTTTATTGGGTGGTCTCAGTGTAGTGTACAAGTAAACAAGTGTCAATGGTGTGCGCCAGATTGTCTGTCAGCGAACCCGACCGATCACATCCCCACCTGCACGCAGGGGTCCCTCTAATGGAGGAGATTGATCGCTGCGGGCGGGATAGGGCGGGACCGCCTGCTTGATTGCTGTGGCGATCTTGCTTGAGTCGGTGTGTACATTGCCCAGGCGGTGCGCTTCGAGGATGACCGAGGGTATGTAAAACCTGTCAGCGAGTTCCTGGGCCCAGTGCTTGTGCTCGTTGGCTGGCACGATGGGCAGGACGCGGTGCGTCCGGTTCAGCTTCCTCTGTGAGAGTAGCAGGCCACCCTCGATACGCTTCCCGAGGCCGATTTCGTCCGCAAGGACGACTCCCTTTGAGAATGGGCTGCGAAAGGCAAAGAGCGCTGCTTCCACCCGGGATACGGGTTTGCGTAGACCTGGGCGTCGGTCAGGCCAGTCGGCAGCTTCTCCAGGCTGTTGGAGGAGCGCAAGCGCCCGGTGTTGCGTGTGAAAACGCAATACAGGCCGGCTCCGAGGCGCATCGCAGACTGGTGGTTTTACCGGTTGGATCATAGAAGTTTGATCCGGTCGGCACAAACGGTGTGTGGCCATCAGGGTCTGTGCCCACAGTTTCGTGCCCCTGATACAATACAGCGTCCCCGACCTTCAAACGTTTCCTTCCAGCCGTTCCCAGGTGCAAGGCATCCTACGCCGCATCAACGCGCTGGCGCTCGCCGGCCTGAAAATGAGCGTCAGACGCGAAGTCCACTCATTCGACGCCGAGTTCGCGGCTGTCGATACGGCGCACGCGGCGAAGGAGTGACACCTCCGAGACTGCGTCGTCTCGAAAAGCAAGAGACTCGAGTCTCCGCGGGTGGCACGTTCACTCCCAAGAACGCACCACTCGCTCTTGCGCCACTTCCGGCTGGCCGCAGAAGCTGTACGCGATGCGGCACGATAGGAGCGACCGCACAAAAACAGTTTTGGTAGGCGCGAGACCGGGCCTCTACACCGGTCTGTTCCAGGGCACAAAGGGGCGACGCCTACGGCCGACACGCGACGCGTGTAGCGGGCCGGGGCGTTGACGGCGGAAGGAGACCTGGTACCACGCAGGTAGAGGTCACGGTCGGACGCATATCCTGAAGACACGGATGTTCGTGTCCACGTACAACGGAGGACCGAAGTGTCGGGTCAGGCTTGTCAGGGTCCTCTTGATGACCTCCCGTGCGACCTGCGGGGGACGAACCAGGAAATAATACGCGGGATGGACGACGAGGTAGCGGAAACCGACGCGCATCAGACGCTCCACATCGCGTTGCGTGAGGGGATAGGGGGGCGCGGGGTAACGATTGAGATTTGCAAGATAGGCGACCATGGGTTGTGTGAGAAGGAAGTTTCGATATGATGCACTGTAGAGGAATGGCGCGTCTTCCGCCTGGCCACCAAGCAGTTTTTTGTGATGCACAATCTGGTAGACGCAGGCGGATGCCGATTCCCCGACAGGCAGATCGACCAGGGCCTCTCCTGGCAGGTGTGCGAGCGTGTGGTAGAAGGGCGAGATTGCGAGCCGTGAAACGGGAAGCGGGGCGTAGCCGTGCACGGCAAGATCTGCGACGTACAGAACGGCAAACCCGCTGATAAGGGCGATCTGCATTCCTGTGTGTCTGCTCAAGCGTCGGCGGACGTGCGCCAGGAACAGGCCCCCAAGCGCACAGGCGGAGACTTCCACGAAGAACGCAATGCGCCCCGGGTAGAGAAATCGGGAGAAGAATGGGAGCCAGTGGTACAGTCCAAGATACAGCGGATTGGGCACAAGATGCGTGAACCGGTGTCGCTCCCGGATGCACGGTCCGAGGCACAGCAGATAGAAGTACACGGAGCAGATGACCCAGAACCCCGACCGGGCAGGAGGCAAGAAGAGACCTCCGAGGGCAAGAAGAAGCAGGACGCCGATGTAGGCTGGAAAAGGTGCGCGCAGTTCGGGGGCCAGCGGGAAAGTAAGATTGCAGGAGTTTCTCAGGAGAAGGCCGGGCATTGAGTTCGGGACCTGTGCCTGTTGCAGGGAGAAGGCGTGGAAGAAAGCGACCGAGGCGTGTCCGTGCGTGCCCTGCCACGCATAGTATGCGCCCAGGGGCAGCAGCGGACACGCGAGAATGAGTGCGGCCGTTTGAATGCGAGCAACTTGCGGCCCTTTCAGTGGCCCGTTCGGTCCAAACTGTTCCCAGAAGCCCAGCAGGACACCGAACATCGCCAGGAAGACCGCAAAGAAATAGTAGACGGCGGTGGACAGCAGAAAAAAGATTCCCAGAAGCCACGGATTGCGAGAGTTCTCTTCTCGGGCGGTCTTGAGCATGTAGAGCATCGCCAGGCAGGGAACGAACACGGCCGCGCTGTCGAGATGGCCGTCACGCAGTTCAAGACACACGTACGGACTTGTTGCCAGGAATGCACCGCAGAGCCCTCCCACGCAAACGTCCCGAGTGATGTGATGGAACAGTCGATAGCCGCAGTAACCGTTCAGCGTGAGAAGCAGGATGACGAGAACATTGAAGTAGGTCGGGAATCCCAGGGCGAGTTGCAGGGGAATCGACAGCCAGGCAATGAGGTCAAGCCCCTGTGCCACGAAGACTGACTGTCCCACAGGAAAGAATGACAGGTCCGTGCGCGTCGGCAACCTTCCGTGTGAAGCACATCGCAGGTCGAACCACTGGTTCCACAGGGTCCCTTCGAGGTCGTTGCTGAAGTCAAAAACTCCCACCACGTGACCTCGGGTTGCGACGGCTGCCGGCCAGGTAAGCAGCACCGCGACGATTGCGAAGAGTCCCAGGACGAGGCATTCCCTTTTCAGGCTGATCCGAGCCTGCGGGAGACGAAGCTGTGACAGTCGCACGGCCCACGGGTGCGCAATGTCGTTTCTCTTGGGGAGGCGCAGAAGCACGCGAACAACTTCCCAATCTCGCGGCCTCTTCCCTGCCTGGCGGACACATCCAGACGCCTGATGGAAGACACGCCTGCTCTAAACGGCGTGTGCTGCGGTCGGGGACGGGGACGTGTTCCGATCATCAGAGCAGCGTGTTGCGGGATCGAGGAATGTCGCGCGTACGCTGTCAGTGGCGTGGCCACGATCGCAGGTGCGATGGCGGACGTCCCCGTTACAGGCTCGCGCAGCAACGGCTCTGGCTCCCACTCGGGCTGCCCGCGACAGGAAGGAGTTCGCGGCTGATTCCCGCCCGCGCCGGTTCCTGGATGAGCGGCTCGAGATTCCTCCACAGCAACGCT
>JAJXVI010000078.1 GCA_021782195.1 bacterium
TGCATGAGGTCAGGAGGTGGTCGAGATCGGAAGGCACCGCGGGGTTGTAGTAACTGGCCGGGCGGAGCATGTAGCCACCAGGCCAGTCAACGGTCGGATCACGCAAGGTGAGCATCTGGTAGAGGGGAATTCCGAGGGAGTAGAGGTCAAAGGTCGGGACCGCGTGCCCGGCATACTGCTCAGGGGGAGCATAGCCGGGCGTGCCGTAGGCAAACGTGTCGCCAGGACGAGAGGGATTGCACGGACGCGCGATCCCAAAATCAATCAGCCGGAGTTGGCCATCAACACCCAGCATGATGTTGGCGGGCTTGACGTCACGATAGAGCATCGGAGGCACGCGCGCGTGCAACCACACCAGGATGTCGCACAACGCTCGCATCCACGAAAGGGCTTCTGAAGGCTCGAAAGGGATTTTTCGCCCCTGCAGAACGGCGGCAAGCGTTGGCCCGTCAACCCGCTCCATCACGAGAAAGCCGTGCCCACCTTCCCAGAAACGGTCCACCACCCGAGGCAGGGCAGGGTGATGAAGTGCCATGAGGGTGGAGGCTTCACGCTCGAACAGTGCCACCAGTTCCGACCGCTCCGACGCTGATGCGACCGCGTCAAAATCCAGTTCCTTCAGCGCCCAGACCTGACCGCGCAGACGCGTGTCGCGCACGAGCCAGACCACACCGGCCGCTCCCGCACCGAGCTGCCGCTCAATACGGTAGCGGCCGTTCAGGACTCGGCCGGGCAATTCATTCACCCTGGTCGAACTCAGCCGTGACGCAAGGCCGCAACGTGGGCTCCGGAAGCAGCCACCGCGCCCGCTGCGTCACCACCTCTCGTGCGAAAGCGCATGACCTGGTCCCAGGTGCGGGTGAGGTTCTCCGCCAGAATGACCACCAGGTCATCGGTGCCAGCCTCCTGAAGGACCCGGTCGACCGCCTCTTCCTCTGAGAGAACGATCTCCACGTCGGCTTCAGGCATTCGCCCACTCGTCTTGCGTCCGGTCCTCGCCCCCTCCTCCATCAGGCGGGCCACTTCTCCAGAAGCACGGCCTCGCAGATCGTCATCCTCCTTGATGACAACACGATCAAAGCACGCTCCCGCAACCTCTCCCATGCGACGCAGATTTTCATCCTGTCGATCTCCTGGAGCACCGATCAATCCTACGGCACGACGCCTGTTGAAGACCGAGACGAAACGGGCCATCTCCTCATAGGCGGCTACGTTGTGGGCATAGTCGAGCAACACGCGAAAATCACGCACGTCGATCATGTTCAGGCGACCTGGCGTCAGATAGTACGATGCGTCGAAGGTCTGCAGCCCCTGCCGGATATCTTCCACCCGCACACCGCAGACGTGGCAGATCAACGCCGCGGCCAGCGCATTCTTGATGTTTGCATTCGAAACCCCACCGTAGGTCGCCGGGATGTCGACCACCTCGACCACGGGAATTCGCTTTCGGCCGTCGTGAATGACAAGCCATCCCCGGTCGATGGTCGCCCCGGTTGCCTCGGAATCAATGTGCTTGCGAAAAGTTTCATTCTTGCGATCGATCGAGAACCAGGCGACCTTGCCGTCACAACGCGTCGCCATGGCCGCGCAGCGCGGATCTTCGGCATTCAACACCGCCCAACCGGTCGGAAGCACGACGTCAACGACCAGTGCCTTGACGTGCGCCATTTCCTCGAGGCTATTGATGCCCCCGAGACCCAGATGATCATTAGCGATGTTGAGAACCGCGCCGACCTCGCATCGCTCGAATCCAAGTCCGCTGCGAAGGATGCCACCTCGCGCCGTTTCCAACACGGCACAGTCCACCGTCGGGTCCTTGCAGACCATGCGCGCACTCCACGGGCCGGTCATGTCTCCCCGCCGGATCAGGGTTCCGTCGATGTAGATCCCGTCGGTGGTGGTAAGACCCACCTTGTGCCCACCCATTTTCATGATGTGTGCGGTGATACGCGCGGTGGTCGTCTTGCCGTTCGTGCCCGTGATGCTGATGACGGGAATTCGACTCGGCGTCCCCCGCGGAAACAGCATGTCGACCACCGGACCGGCGACGTCACGTGCCGGACCCTCGCTCGGAGCCACGTGCATCCGAAAACCCGGAGCCGCGTTCACCTCGACGATGCCTCCTCCGGTCTCAGTCACGGGACGGGCAATGTCGGGTGTGATGACGTCGATGCCCGCAATATCGAGGCCAATTGCGCGAGCGACCCGGACAGCCATCTCCAGGTTGGCAAAATGGATCTCGTCGGTACGGTCGATGGCAGTTCCGCCCGTGCTGATGTTCGCCGTGGCCTTGAGCAGCACCATCTGTCCATCAGGAGGCACGGTGTCGAGGTCGTATCGCTGTTGGGCCAGCAGGTGCCTCGTCTGCTCGTCGATCACAATGCGGGTCAGCACCTTCTCGTGCCCGATGCCTCGACGAGGATCGTGGTTGAGTATCTCCACCAGCTCGGCAATCGAGTGAATACCGTCGCCAACCACGTGAGCCGGCACACGCTCAGCAACGGCCACCACCTCACCGTTGACAACAAGGATGCGATAGTCGCGCCCCTGAAGAAAGCGCTCCACAATCACGTCGCGAGTAAATTCCTGCGCCTCCGAAAACGCTTTCGCGAGGTGCTGGGGATCACGGATGTCCAGGCTGATCCCGCGACCATGGGAGAAGTCTAGCGGTTTCACGACCACGGGATATCCCATCGTTGCCGCTTCGTCGAGGGCAGCCTCGACCGAGTCGACCAGTACGCCGAGAGGCACCGGAACCCCGATGTCAGCAAGCAATTGCTTGGTCAGGTGTTTGTCACAGGCAATGTCGACGGCAATCGTGCGGGTCAACGACGTGGTGGTCGCCTGGATTCGCTGCTGCCACCGGCCATAGCCCAGTTGCACCAGGTTGGCCTCACTGAGGCGGATGGTCGGAATGCCACGCTTGCGCGCCTCCCGCAGGATGGAGAGAGTGCTCGGACCGTAGGCAAGATCGTCAACCATCACCGTGAGCGCCTCTACGCGAGGCTCGAGGTCGAACTTCTGACCGCGCGCGAGGGCATCGCAAAGTTCCACTGCAATGCGCCCGGCCTCGATGCCCACGGCTTCTTCCATGAACTCGTAGAGCACGTGGTAGACCCCTGCCGTCTCCGTGGCACGCGTCTTTCCAAACTTCACATCATTGCCTGCGAGTGCCTGTAACTCAAGCGCCACGTGCTCGACCACGTGGCCCAACCAGGTACCCTGCCGGAGACGCTTGACAAAGCCGCCCGGCGTGCCCAGCGTGCACTTGTGACGTTCGAGGCTGGGAATCGCAGCCAGCAACGCGTCGCAGAAGCCCTCCAGCGTATCAGAGGGAGACCGCTCAAAATCGCCCAGATCCAGTTCAAGATGACAGACCGGTTTGTACGCCCAGAGGTTTGGCCCGGAGTAGACCCCGAAACGCCGAATCTTGAGTCCTCCCGCTACCGCTGACGAGGCGGTAGGAGTCTCCCCGTTGCCTGACTGTTGCGCCATACGGTCGTCTCCTCTTCACGGTTTCATGCGTTCCCGGCTGCCGTGTTGACCGGCCCGAATTGCGAACATCGCCGAACGGCAAGGAAGTAGCTCCGTCGACGATGCGTCAACGCCACCGGCAGCAGATTCCGGAATGACGCACCCCTTCTTGCGAGCGCTGCACCCGGCGCGGAGAGGCTTCGGCACAAGCGCGCGGCGTCCTGCGAAGGCGCACAAGGCTCCCGACGCGAGAATTTTACAGAACTTAAGATTTTCAGCAGGGAGAAAGTTAATGCATATAAAAAACATTACCCATCGGGCGTCAGGGTCCACCTCGGGAAGCAGACCATCGGTGGCCGCCAGGGTGACCTCTGAGGGCTACAAGACTGACGGGATGCCTTGAACGGGCAGTCCACAGCCCGGACAGCCGAAATCCAAGGGAAGGACGACCTGTATGTCAACCCACAAGGATCGCAAAGCGCTGCGTGGTTTTGCCTCGATGGAAGAGGACCGCCAGCGTGAGATTGCCCGCATGGGGGGCCGCGCCTCACACGAAAAGGGACGTGCCCACAAGTTCACCTCTGAAGAAGCCCGGGCTGCCGGCAGGAAGGGCGGCGAGTCCATCAGCCAGAACCGTGCTCACATGTCGGAGATCGGGAGACGAGGCGGAAAGAGAAGGCAGGAAGTCGCTCATTCGACTTCACCGGTACCAGCCTCAGCGGTTACACCGTAGACCGCAACGTGCTTCATGATCGCCGACCAGGCCGTCGTGACAGACTGGCCGGCGATCGAACGGTTCTACCGGAGAATCATTGGATGCGACTGATTTGCAGCCGTTGAGCACAGCAACTTCTGGGGGCAACGTGCCTACATCGACTGCATGCAGTGGGTCAACCAGCGCCGGTACGCCCCGTCCTCACACTCCAGGAACTTCGCAGCCTCGCTGCGGGCCGTCCCGAGATCGCCCAGTCCGCGATACACAACTGGCGCCAGACGCGCCAGCGCGCGCGCGTGAGGACCGTCCGCCACAAGCAGGTCGCGCACCGCGCCGGTCCACGCGCGTGCCTCGTCCGAACCCTGATGGATCCCGCTCAGGACACCGCTGATGGCCATCAAACGCGGCGCCAGAAGGTCCGGATAGAGCGCGACAAGAGCGAAGTAGTCTGCGTAGATCCGGGCTTCCTGCCATTTTGGAAGAGGCGCGACCAGTCGCCCGGCAGACAGTACCTGCGTCAACAGGCGCGACAGGGCGTGCAGATACGGTTCCCCCAATCTCTCGAGTGCAGGCACGATGTCCCCGCGCAGAGGACGCGCACATACCATGGCGTCGTCATAGAGCTTCCCCATCACGCGATGATAGAGCCTGCCCACGGATGCCACTGCATCGCTCCCCGCCAGGCCCTCGCCGAGGAGCCTTTCCTGGCGTTGCACGTCCCACATCTCCAGGCGAACGAGGTTGCGATCGAACGAGCCACAGATCGCGATGCGGGGATGGAGCGCCTGTGGGCACCAGTGAAGCAGTTCGTCAACCCTGTACGGCTCGGTGGACAGGTGCATGCCGACCCCGAGTTCAACCGGAAAAATGGCCGCGATGGGGGAGTCGGTCGTCATTGCCAGCAGATCCGCAAGATAGAGGGCAACTGCACGGGTCAGGCGTCCGCGAGGTGACTCTGCAGCCTCGCACGTTCCCCGCGGCGGCTCGGGAGCCTCATCAGCGAAGGCAAAGACGCAGATGTGCGGACCGGTCGGAGGCTCGCACGGTTCCAGAATCCACGCGGGGTCATCGAGCGCGCGCATCCAGACCGGAGAGAGCAGGGGGATGCTGCCGAGGCGGGGGGAAGCCGTGTGCGGTTGCGGCTCGGCCGGCAGCGAAACACCTGGAGCGTGCACGAGCGCATCCTCGGCCTCTTCGAGTTGCAAACGTTCTGTCTCAAGCAGGACGCGGATCTCACCCTGGTCGGCGAAGTCGCGTTGCAGCCGATTCAGAAACTCGCGCGCCCGGTCCACCTGACCGTGCTGGCTGTAATGACGCACGAGAAGAAGACGCGCTCGCCAGGCATTCTTGTCGCGCGCAACGTCCAACAGCGCCGACTCATACGAGGCATCTCCTCCTTCAGAACCGTGCATCACCGCCCACCAGTGCAAGGCAGTCTCGAGATTGGGATTCAACGCGAGAGCCTGTCGCAACTGCGCGCGAGCATCGTGCTTGCGACCTGACGCCCACAGGACCCTGGCGAGACCGGTTGCAACAAGCGCGGTCATCCCATGCAACCGAACGTGACCACGCAGAATCTGTTCCGCTTCTCCCTCCCGGTGCAGGGCGTGCAGGATGAGTGCACGGGAAACGGCGACGCGCGCGGTCAAGCCCTCAATCGCTTCTAGACGCGCGACGGCACCTTCCAGCAGATGCGCACCGCCCGCCTCGATGGCACGAGAGACCACCGAATACAGGCGATCCGCGGAACTGCCCGCCTCAGTGAGTGCCGACGCCAGGTCGTGTTCGAGCCAGTATGCTGCACGCACGCGCCGCATTCGCCCCGAAGCGTCATCGACGTCAATCCAACGCTCGCTCACGAGATCGGCTTCGCCCGCGCGGGCAAGGTTTCCTGGCAGAAGGAACGGCAGGAGAAGAAATCTCAATCGCGAAGGATAAGCTTTAGAGACTGATGCGCAGGCGTCGAAGCCAATGCTCGTCCTGCAGCGCCCTCAGGGCCTCACCCCCTCCAGCAGCAAAGGATTTTTTCATGAGCTCAGCATTGCTTTTGTCTTCACTCTCCTCGGTCCCATTGACGTTCTTCGATGTGGAGACCACGGGACTGTACCCGGAGCGAGGCGATCGCATCTGCGAAATTGCGATGGTGCGCACGGTAAACGGCCAGATCGAGAAGACGTTTGACACGCTCGTGTATCCGGAACGACCAATTCCGGAGGAAGCCTCCCGCGTGTCCGGCATCACCGACCAGATGGTGTGGGGCAAGCCGAGATTCAGTGAGATCAGGGCGGACATCGAGCAAATGGCGGAGGGATCGGTGCTGGTCGCGCACAACGCCCCGTTTGACCTGGCGTTCCTTCACGTGGAGTCGCAGGGTTGCGGTCAGGAGATGCTGCGCAACCTGGTACTTGACACGCTGGTACTGGCGCGACGATGTTACAAACTTTCAGATTACAGCCTGGGCGGCCTGGCCAGGGCGTTGCGCATCCAGAAAGAAACGTTCCACCGCGCCCTCGGCGACAGCGTGATGACCAGCCGCGTCTTCACAGCGATGATCCCCATGCTGCGCCAGAAGAAGCTTGCCACGGTCGGGCACGTCCTGCAGTTTCAGGGTGGCTCATCTCGCCCATCGCTCAAGTCGTCAACGGCGCTTGAATCCGCGGTGGCCGCCAGACCTCCCTCAGCCTGAAACCGCGAGCGAGACGCAACAAGTCTTGCGAGTCT
Organism: bacterium; assembly: GCA_021782195.1. Lineage (GTDB taxonomy): Bacteria > Vulcanimicrobiota > Xenobia > RGZZ01 > RGZZ01 > JAJXVI01. The sequence goes on from JAJXVI010000078.1 coordinate 6,911, forward strand.
CGCAGGCTACCCGTTGCAAGACTTCGCCAGAAGTTCCCGAGTATTCTCGACTTTGCAGCACGGACCGACGCCAGGAAACCCTAGCGGACCGGCGCGCCGAGCACCTGCTCAAGCACCAGCAGCAGAATCGCTGCATTGCCTACAGCTCCAAACGGCAGCGCAAGGTCTGTTGGTGCGCCGTACTCGATGTGGATCACCCCGTCCTTGACAAGAACCAGCTTGATACGCTCCGCGGAGATATTGCGTGTCTCCGCGTCGGTCTCCACCAGGAGGTGCTCGCCCTCAACGCGCACGCAACGACACCCAGGAGCGTACACCGCAAATTCCAGGGGACGACCGGCGGCCAGGTCGGCATTCATGCGCTCGGTCGCGGATACGGTAAACGCCCGTTCAGCCGAGCGGCAGAAGTCGAGCAGGTCGCCATCGTAGTGATCGAGAGGACGTTCGAAAGCAGCCCCGGTGGTGCTGGCACGCTCGGCGCGCAGTTCCACCATCCCGTACGGACCGTGCCAGGCAAAGCCCCAGACAAGCGTACAGTTGGTGCCCTTGTAGACGCCACGTCGGTAGTGATCCACCTGACGACGCGTGCTGGTAGAAGTTACATCGACCACATTGCTGAACACGAGTCGGTCGACGTGAACGCCCAGACTGAAAGGTCCGATCGAAAGCCGCGTGCATCGCATCGCACCAAGAGTGCCCACATAACTGCAGACGCGACGTTCCAGCATGAAGAGGCAGAACCATAGAGGGAGCGACAGAAGCGGAAGCAGAGTCGTCCAGACTCTCGCGTGCAGTCCCGACAGCAACCCCAACCGGCTCGACGCGATCATCGCGAACCACGCCAGGCAGCACAGCAGGGAAGCCACCACAAGCGCGCGAACGCCGGCCCGAAGTGACTTCTGTGAAAGATCACTCGTCAGCCCCAGACAGTCTGACCACGCTGACTGAAGATCGCCAAGCCATCCTGGGGGCGGCACAAAAAACCGGATATCAGACGGGATCTCCTGGCCGGTGTGGCCGCGGAGCCCAGGTGGAGCGATCCAGTCTCCCGAGCGCACCATCGCTTCACGGCGAGCGTCCGCACTGCCCCGACCGGTCCGGGGCAAACTCTGCGCTCCCGCTCGAAGCGCAGCATCTTCGGTACCGCTCAAGCGCTCCGCATCCGCCGAGAACGTGAAGGGGGAGCTTTCATCGGGGAATGCAGCGCCTGACTCGTCCCGTGAAGCGAGAAGCGCGACCGTCTTGCGCATCGCAGCAGGAACCTCCCGTGCACGCGGATTCCTGGGCCAGGACGGCAACGAGGTGGACTGCCGGACCGCGG
>JAJXVI010000079.1 GCA_021782195.1 bacterium
CATTGATACGCACGCGAAGGGTCAGCCTCTACCTGTTCTCTGACTTGGATGAAACTGACATGGGTCCTTCAGTTCAAGAGCGTGTGTTGTACGTACTCGAACAGGTCACCCAGATTCCGGAGACCCGACGGAACCTGGCTTTGCGCCTGTTCGACTCACGCCTCGTCGACTCCATCCAGATGGTCGACCTGATGGTTGCGCTGTCTGAGAATTTCAGCATTTATATCTCTCCCACCGAAGTGGGGCCCGATACATGGGCAACACCGGCCGACATCATTGTCGACATCGAACGAAGGCTTGCAGCAGCGAGCGATAAAGGCGGGGACTATCGATGAGCTGGCTGTTACGTCGATTTGACGCCGTGGCTGTCGCACGCCCGCACGCCGTGGCGTGTCGCAGTTGCAAACGCGATATGACCTACGGAGAACTCCACGAGAAGTCGAGACGCCTCGCATCCTGGCTGGAGCGAGAGGTGGCGAACGGCTGCCCGGTCGCCATTCGTGGGCAGAAGGAACCGGAAATGCTCGCAGGATTTCTGGGAGCGATGCGCGCGAGGCGTCCCTACATTCCGATTGAAGACGGGCTTCCGCAATCACGCGAGCAGCAGATCCTTGCGCTATCCGGTGCGGCGTTGACGCTGACGCCTGCTGACATCGAACGCATCTGTGGGCAGGAAGCAACGCCAAGGCAGGGCATTGTTCACGAAACCGATCCGGGGCTTGCGGCCTACTGCATGTTCACGAGCGGAAGCACCGGCGCACCGAGAGGCGTCGTCATCAGTCATCGGTGCCTCGAGGCATTTGCGTCTGGAATGCTTGCGGTGCTGTGCGGAAGCGACCCGTGCCGAAACGAGGTTGTGCTCAATCAGACCCCGTTCGCTTTTGACTTTTCGGTGATGGATATCTGGTTGGCGCTGCTCAGCGGAGGAACCCTGGTTGGGCTCTCCCGCCCCGAAATCGAGCACCCTTCCACCATGCACGAAATTTTGCGGAGCAGTGGCGTCACGACGTGGATCTCCACGCCTTCGTTCGTGCACATGTGCCTCGCGGAGCGTAGTTTCGGGCCGCAATCATTAAAGCACGTCAGGCGGCTCATCCTGGGCGGCGAGGCCCTTCCCCCAACGGTTGCACGTCAGGTCATGACGCGGTTTGCGAGCCAGGAACTGTGGAACGCGTACGGCCCCACCGAAGCCACGGTCATCTGCGCCATGGGACGCGTCGAGCCGTGGATGATCGACCGCCTGCCGTCAATCCCGATTGGAGAAGCGCTGCCGGGAACGTGGATCGGCGTGATGGACGAGACCGGTCGGGTACTCGGCGACAACGAGCCAGGAGAAATCGTCATCGCCGGTCCGAATGTGAGTCCGGGGTATCTCCGACCCTCCGCGCAGGGGACGGCGCAAGCGTCCGCGCAGGGGACGGCGCAAGCGTCCGCGCAGGGGAACGCCTCGGACGAGCTCGGAGCGCACGGCGGCGACCGCTCACCCATGACCGTGGACCGCCCGTCGGACTGCTTCTTTACCTTCGACGGCCAACCCGCGTACCGCACTGGAGACCGCGGCCATCGGCACGACGGGCAGCTGCTCTACGACGGCCGCATGCACGGAATGGTGAAGATTCGGGGCAACCGCATCGAACCTGGTGACGTGGAGGTAAATCTCGCGCGCCTGCCAGGAGTCAGTGGCGCGGTGGTGGTGGTCCGAAACGGTCCGCCGGCGTGGCTGCTGGGATACGTCGTGCCGGACGGTGCGCTTCCCACCAACGACCTGGAGCTGTCGACAAACCTGCGGATGCAACTGGCCGAGAAGTTGCCAGCCTACATGATCCCACGTCGGATCGTATTCGTAAGCACGTTTCCCGTGAATGCAAACGGCAAGATTGACCGAACGTTTCTTGCCTCAGCCCCTCTGTGAAACGTTCCCGATTCCGCTGGCAGATTCTGGTCGGATGTCTCCTGGTCGCCATTGAACTGGTGTGGGCAAACTATAGCGTGGTCGGGTTGACCGGATATCACCTGGACAGAGAGCGATTCGTACCCGACCCGTACACTGGTTACACCATGCGCCCTGGTTTCGAGGGAAAAGTCAACGCGCAAGGGCTCGAGACGCCTCCGGTCGGTCCACGCCGAGCCGATGAACTGCGCATTCTCTGCCTGGGTTCTTCTGAACTTGTCGGGTCGAGCGAATCCGGCGGTCCGACCATCTGCCAGCAACTCCAGAACTCACTGCGGCGACGCCTTGATCGACCCGTGCGGGTCATCAACGGCGCGGTCGAAGGGTATGAGACCACCAACGTACGCGCCCTTCTGTCGGAGGTGTGGCCGGTCTATCATCCCGACGTCGTGGTGGTGGCACTCGCATTTCACGACGTAGATCAGGAAATCAACTGCTACACGCCCCCGGAACCGAACCTCCGCTGGAAACTGCGGTTGCATCAGATGCTCGACCGCCTCCCACTCGTGCAGGCCTACATGCTTTTCTCCATGAGTGCCCCGGGGTTTGGAGGCTGGCGCTCAGATCTAGACCAGGGTCACGCATCATTGCCCGTGGCGCTGCAGTACAGCTTCGACTCGTTTCTCAACTTTTCCACGCGTCACCACGTACCCCTCCTGTTCGTGCAACTGCCCGCCGCTCCGAACACCAGATCGGTACCGCGCAACGCACTGAAGGTTCTCCAGTTGCACGCGATCCAGCACAACGACCCGATCCTGGTCGTCGGAAAGTGCAGAGCCTGGCGATCTCTCAGCCGCTCCCCCTGGTTTCCCGCAGACCCCTTCCACTACAACCGTGAGGGGCAGCGGGTGATCGCCTGGGCCATCTTCCGGGAACTCCGCCGCCGCGGCGAAGCCCCGTGCGCAGGTCTCCCTCGACTTTCCACCGGAGCTCCCCTTTGCCTCGCAAGCCCTCCTCTTCCGCACCACGTGCAGAAGCTCACGGTGAGATACATCGGCTCGATGGACTTCGTCGTCTTCGTCCTCGCACTGGTTCTCTTGTATTACCTCCATGACTCCCGAGCCTGGCGCAGCGGGGTGCTTGCGATTGGAAACGCCCTGTTTCTCTGGAACTACATTGCGTGGCCCGAGCAACTCGGGTTTATCCTGTGGCTCTACGGGAGCGCCTACGCGCTGATCTGGCTGCGTCGACGCAGAAGTTTCAAAGGGGCCTGGATCATCACGCCGGTGGTAATCGTGCTCGTCAGCCTGCTTGGAGTCGTCCGCGAGCAGAATGAAACGGGCCTGTTTCATCCGACGATTCTGCTTGTGGGCTATTCGTACCTCATGTTCCGCATCATCCATTCCATCGTGGATGAACGAACGCAGCAACTCCCTTCGCTGTCGTGTGTGGACTATTTCAACTACCTGTTCGCCTTCTACACCTTCGTCGCCGGTCCCATCCAGCGCTTGCCGGAATTCCTGCAAACGCTCGACAGACCTCGTACTGATCTTGCCTCCACAGCCCTGGCAGCGACGGATCGGATAGCCAACGGGGCGCTGCAATCGTTCGTGCTGGCCCCGTTTGTGCTCCCCTACACGTCTGTCAGCACCCTGGAGCCGCCTGGCCGCCACTTCTGGATGCACTTCTCGACCTGGTATGTCAGCTACTACGTGTACCTGCTGCTGAACTTCAGCGGCTACACCGACTTGATGATCGGAATCGCGCTGATGTTTGGCATCACGGTTCCGGAGAACTTTCGGCGCCCGTTCCTGGCGCGCAACGTGCTCGATTTCTGGACCCGCTGGCATATCACGCTCTCCTCGTGGATTCGCGATTATCTCTTCACGCCGCTCTACTTTCACCTGCAACTCGCATCACGGGGACGCGGACGCGTCTGCTGGATCGCGCTCTCGTATTTCACGGCGTTCGAGGTTGTGGGGTTCTGGCACGGTCTCAATTCACGATACGTGTTGTTCGGAGCGTTGCACGGGCTCGGCGCGATGACAAACTTCACGGCAAACGAACTGCTCGGAAGGCTTCCTGGCAAGATGCGCGAGCGGTATCGGAAGAGTCATGCGATACGCGTGTGCGCCACTATCTTGAGTTTTCTCTTCATTTCGTTCACCATGCTTGTGTTCGCCCATCCGCTGAGCAGGCTGGATGTGGCAGGAAGGCTCCTATGGACAAGAATTCGCTGACCCCCCTCGCACGGCAGACCGCCATCGTTGTATGGATCGCCGTCAAGGCCGCTGTGGTAATCTGGTTGCTGTACAGGATCGCACCTCCTCCGATCCCGTTTGTCTACAGCAATTTCTGACCGCAATTTCTGACCGCAATTTCTGACCGCAATTTCTGACAGCGAGGTCACAGGCAGAGAATGAACAACGAAAAATCCCGTGCACTGCGATTTGTCGTACTGGTTGGCATCATCAGCTTTTTCGCCGATTTCACCTATGAGGGAGCCCGATCGGTGGCCGGGCCCTACCTGGCCCTGCTCGGCGCCAGCGGACTGGTGGTCGGCCTTGCAAGCGGACTCGGAGAACTGGTGGGTTACGGGCTGCGTTATGTTTCCGGACGGGTCGCAGACAGGCTCGGACAGTACTGGCCACTGGTCATCGCAGGCTACGCGATACAACTGTGCGCAGTACCGACGCTGGCGCTGGCCACAAGCTGGCAGATGGCCGTGGCGTTGCTGGTGCTTGAACGCGTGGGCAAAGCCGTGCGAAACCCGGCCCGCAACGTACTGCTCTCGCACGCCGGACACGAGATGCAGGGATATGGATGGGCATTCGGCCTTCACGAGGCACTCGATCAGGCAGGCGCCCTGGTGGGCCCTCTGGTGATGGCCGGCGTGCTGGCGGAGCGCCACAATTACCGACTGGCTTTCGCCGTGTTGCTCATACCCGCCACCTGCGCCCTCGCACTGGTCATCGCAGCACGCGTGATGTACCCGCAACCGAAGAACCTCGAGCGTCCTGTCCCGACCACGATGGGGCATCTGGGCCGCGCTTTCTGGCTCTATCTGGTCGCAGCCGGCCTCGTCGCCGCAGGCTTCGCCGACTTTCCGCTCATTGCGTTCCACCTCGAAAAAGGGAAGGTCATCTCTGCTGGATACATCCCCATCTTCTACGCCATCGCCATGGGGATCGGTGGACTTGCCTCGCTACTGTTCGGATGGCTGTTTGACCGGCGTGGCATCATCATCCTGGTTCCTCTCACAATCTTCTCGGCCGCCTATGCGCCTCTCGCCTTTTTCGGCGGACCGGCCCTGGCCCTTGGGGGCGTTATTCTGTGGGGAGTCGCCACCGGCGTGCACGAGTCAGTGATGGCAGCCGTGGTTGCGCAGATGGTCGCTGCCGAGCGACGCGCGTCGGCCTATGGCCTGTTCATGGCGGTTTTCGGCGTGGCCTGGTTTGGCGGAAGCGTGTTGCTTGGAGGGCTATACGATGTGTCCCCGCATCTGCTTTCGTGGGTGGCAGCCGCCATCGAACTCTCAGCAGTACCCTTCCTGCTTGCGGTCGCACGCCTCACACGACCGCACGCAGCGCCGACCGCGTGAGAGGATGGCGATGCGAGAGCGGCACTCGAATGCGCGGCAGGCATCCATCGGAGCCGTCACGAAGGTTTATCGATCACAGGAAGGGGCATGACGACCCTGGAGACCCCAGAACAGCATTCAGACCCCATCGAATGGCTCCTCGAGAGCACGGAACAGGTTGCTGAGCCTCGCCACGCGCCGGCGTGGATCTTTGCCATCACAAACCTCCCTTTCGGGGTTTCGGGGTCGTTTACTGCGGTTGCCATGCCTTTCTTCCTCAACAGGGTGCACCTGCCGCTGGGAGACATCGCACAGATCAGCGCGTTGATCATGATTCCGGCGTGGCTGCAGTTCCTCTGGGCCCCCATCATCGACCTGTGGATCCGCAGGCGGCTCTGGCTCGTACTGATGTCGGTGATCGGAGGGGTCCTGCTGGGCGCCGCGATGCTGTTGCCTCTCCCCTCCCATCTTCTCGAGTACAAGATTCTGCTCCTCACCGGCTCGATCTTCAGCGGACTTGTCGGCTCCTGCAACGGCGCACTCGTATCCACGGTGCTGCCCGACCGCTATCGCGGACAGGCCGCGGGCTGGGTCAACGCTGGCAACCTGGGGGCGGGCGTTCTCGGGGGAGGCGTCGTGCTCTCACTGGCGCGGTATTCAGTGCACGCCGCGGCACTGGGCGTCACCCTGATGGTCATCCTTCCATCGCTGGTCGCACTGCTGATTCCAGAGCCCGAGCCATCTCATGAACCGCTCGGCACGCATCTTGGTGCCATGGTCAAGGACATCTACGACGCCGTACGCGCCCCATCAGGATGGACCGGCCTGATTCTCTGCATGTCGCCGGTGGGAACCGTCGCGCTGAACAATCTGTTCTCTGGAATGGGGAACGACTACCACGTGGGTTCCGCCACCATCGAGTGGTTGAACGGCTATGGCGGCGGCTTCATCACCGCCTTCGGTTCGCTCGTCGCGGGATTTCTGCTCGACCGTATCAACCGACGCACCGCGTACCTTGCCACCGGCGTGCTCTCGGCGCTGGCCGCCCTGGGCATGGCGATGGGAAGACTCGACGAGCAGACCTTCGTAATCGGCTGCGTCTTCTACATGTTCGTGACCGGGCTTGCCTTCGCCGCCTTCTCTGCGTTTGTCTATGAAATCGTGGGCACCGCGGGGAAGACCGCGGGCACGCTGTATTCAGTGTTTCCCGCCGCCGGCAACTTCGCTATCTGGTACGTCATCAAGTTCGACGGCTGGGGACACGACGCGTGGGGACCGCGCGGCATGCTTCTGACCGACGCTGCCCTCAACCTGGCAGGCGTGGCTGCACTGATGGTGCTGTTCCGCGTGCTCCGTCTGGAAGCACGCGTCGACCGGGACGCAGAGATCGCGGAGGGGATTCCCGAGGTCGCGTGACCCGAGAACGTGCGCCCTGCTCGTCGCAAGAACCTCAAACAGGCGTCTCTCGACCGTCGAGATGGCGCCTGTCGGGTAGAAAGCACTGCCACAGTGTGAAAGCACGCGTACTGGGAAGTGCTCGCGCCGAGCACGAGAGAAAACCCTGCGAGCAGGTCAGGGCTGAGGATGCTTCGCGAGCGCGGCCGTTGCGAGGGGCATCACTGCGCTGTCTGGACGCAGCATGGACTGCAACGCTGACCATGGAACCGTGACCTCGGGAGTGCCAGAGGCGTAGCTGTCAACCTGGTACTGCTGAAAAGTAAACTTCAGGCCTTCGGGGGTGGGTGTGAAAGCGGAAAAGTTCTCGGCCTGAGGGGCGGCGCCCTGGCGCACCCAGCCCATGTCGCGGCTGGAGTCTTGTCTGGAGAGAGACTCGATGGCCGACTTCGAGATGGTTCCGAGATAGTCGCTCCCCTGCTTGAACAGATCCCCCAGGTTCAGTTCACGGCCTTCCTTGCGATCGTAGAGCACCGTGGAGATCCCGGAGAGCGGATGCGCACCTCCCGTGAATTCGGAGCTGACGATCTGCAGGCCGAGAAGGCGATCGTTCTGGAACGTCGTGCGATAGCCTTCCCAGACCCCACCTTTCATCTCGTCGGGAAGAAGCGGGCGCTCGTACTCTCCTCGGAAAGCGTTCAACTCCCGCGTGGCGCAGGCGGACAGGCGATCGCTGAGCGCCTCGCTGCCCTTCTCGTTGAGCGGATCGAGAACCTGCGGAACTGACATGTCTACCGAGAAGGTAGGACCTTCCTCCTTGATGGTGCGGGCCCAGACCGTGGGGGCAGGCGGAGCGGCGGCGGACGATGGCGCGAAGTGATCCGTGGAAGCGGCCGGGGACGCGGCCGGGGACGTCTGCGAAGGGGACGGCGCCGCAGGCGGAGCGGCCGGCGTGGAAGCAACTTTCGGATTCGACGGGACAATTGGATTCATGGCGTTCGATCCTCCAACATTTTCCGAGTCTCACGCAGTGTACCGATCAGTGCTGAAAAAAGCCTTGAAACTCGCTTGCACCTGCTCAATTGTCAGCCCCAGATACCGCCGAGAACAAGTTCTCCCCGTAAGGATGCCGTGCTGTCACCGTAAACGATACGTTTTCGGCAGCAGCACCGCACCCCGGTCTCCCCTGCGTTGAAGCCAGGCTGACGAATCTCTTCAAGCCTGCCCCTGGCGGGGGTCGAGGCGGGAGAGCGTGTCCGTCGGGAAGAGGTCGGGACACCTCCCCGCTACGTACGCAAACGCCTTGCATGTCACGGTCGACCAGACTTCCGACGGCGTCACTCGGTAAGGCG
>JAJXVI010000080.1 GCA_021782195.1 bacterium
ACGGGATAGCCGATCCGCTCACCTTCCCTCAGCGCCTCTTCCAGATCGCGCAACGGGCCGTCTGACCCCGGCACGCAACTCACGCCGCTCGAGGCCATGACCCTGCGGGCACCGTTCTTATTGCCCAGGAGGCGAATCTGCTCGGGCCCGGGACCCACGAACACGATCCCCGCGTCGGCGCACGCGGAGGCGAGTGCGGGGTTCTCTGACAGGAAGCCGTAGCCCGGATGCACGGCCGCCGCTCCCACCTTTCTCGCCGCGTCGACCACGCCAGCCACGTCGAGGTAGGTCTCCCGCGGACCACGCGCCCCACTGGCATCGGCGCGTCCGTTCCCCGCGACGACACGCTCACCGGCGCCCGAGCCGGACCGAACGACAAAGACCTCGTCCGCGAGACGCGCTGCCAGCGAATCCCGGTCTACTTCCGCACACAACAGCACCGACGTAATGGCGCGATCCCGGCAGGCTCGAATGACTCGGACCGCGATCTCGCCGCGGTTTGCAACAAGGATTCTCTCGAACATGGGCGTGCCGGTTCGGCACGCAGGCAGCGTGACCCTGCACCCCAGAAGCGATGGCCGTCGGGCTGAGAGGAAAGGTGCCCGGCGCAAACCAGGCCACCCCTTCTGACGCTCAGTCCGGCTTCGGGCGGGGAACCGTCGGCGTCACTCGTGACGAAGTGCCTCGATCGGGTCAAGCCGGGACGCCTTGAAGGCCGGATAGAGTCCGAAAAACACGCCGACTGCGGCCGAGAAAGTCACGGAAAGCAACATCGATCGCCCCGAGACCACGAGCGGCCACGAGGTGAGACCGGCCACGAGGCGCGCGATGCCCCATCCTGTCGCGATACCGATTGCGCCTCCCAGGAGCGAGATCACGATCGACTCGACCAGAAACTGCCACCGGATGTCTGCCTCGGTGGCTCCCAGCGCCATCCGCACCCCGATTTCACGAATCCGCTCGGTCACAGAGACGAGCATGATGTTCATGATGCCGATGCCCCCCACGAACAGCGAGACCGACGCAATCCCGCCCAGCAACATCGTGAAGGCTCCCGTCGAAGAGTCGGCGGCGGCCACGAACTCCGCCTGCGTGCGGACCGAGAAGTCGTCCGGCTCGTGGGACCCGATACGGTGACGTTGCCGCAGCAACGCGATGATCTCGTTGCGCGCCCGGTCCACGTCAACGCGACTGTCAGCGCAGGCCATGACGACGTGCAGGTACGACAGGTTGAACAGACGTTTCATCGCGGTCGACACCGGCACCACCACCACGTCGTCGTTGCTGGTTCCGAACGCGGAGTCCCCCTTCTTTGCGAGCACGCCGAGCACGCGGCACGGCTCGCTTTGAATCCGCACGACCTTGCCGACGGGGTCGCTGTTGGGGAACAACTGGGTGGCCACGACCGTACCGAGCACGCACACCCTGGCCGCCGCGTTTTCCTCCTCGGGAAGAAAGAAGCGGCCCTCGGCCATCGGCCAGTTTCGCACCACCGGAAAATCGGGGCCCACACCGTTGACCTGGGTCTGCCAGTTCTGCCCCGCATAGATGACCTGCGCCCCGTTCTGCGTCACCGGCGAGACGGCCGCCACAGACGGACAGTTCCTGGCAATCGCGTCGGCGTCGGCGACCGTGAGGTTCGTGTGCCCGAACGCGCCCGTGCGCACGCCCCCCTGGTTCACCGAGCCGGGCATCACGAGCAGCACGTTGGTGCCGAGCCCCTGGATGCCCGCCTCGATGGAGCGACGCGCCCCCGCGCCAATGGCCAGCATGCTGATGACCGTCGCGACCCCGATGATGATGCCAAGCAGGGTCAGGAACGTGCGCAGCTTGTTGCGCAGCAGTGCACGCAACGAAATGCGCAGGATGAGACGCATGCTCACAGGTCGTCAGTGCGCAGCGCGGCCAGCTCGGCACGCGCGTCCCGCGGGTTCTCGACGGGACGGTCGGAAAGGATGCGCCCGTCTCGAAAAGTGATGATGCGATGCGCGTGAAGGGCCACGTCCGGCTCGTGGGTCACGAGAATGATGGTCAGGCTGCGCGAGGCGTTGAGATCTTGGAAGATGCTCAGCACCTCGAGGCTCGTGCGACTGTCGAGGTTTCCCGTCGGCTCGTCGGCCAGCAGCAGCGACGGTTCGTTCACGAGCGCACGCGCAATGGCAACGCGTTGCTGCTCACCGCCCGACAGGCGAGTCGGCACATGATGGATTCGCTCCCCGAGACCCACGGCGGTCAGGGCCTCCACCGCGCGTTCGCGACGGGCGCGTGCGTTCAAGCGACCCGAGTAGAGCATGGGAAGTTCCACGTTCTCCAGGGCCGACGTGCGCGCGAGCAGGTTGAACCCCTGGAAGACGAACCCGAGCTTGCGATTTCGGATGTGCGCCTGCTCGTCCCGCGTCATGCTGGAAACTTCGATGCCGTCGAGGAGATACGTCCCGGCGGTCGGGCGATCCAGGCATCCGAGAATGTTCATTGTCGTCGACTTGCCCGACCCGGACGGCCCCATGATGGCGACAAACTCGCCGCGCTCAACGCGGATGTCGACCCCCCGCAGCGCACGCACCTCGACCTCGCCGAGATCGTAGGTGCGCCAGAGGGCGCGCGCGTCGATGACCGGCCCCGCCCCGTCCGCCCCGGAACGCCGGCCCGACGAGGGGGACGCCGACGCGAGCAGCGGTGATCCCGCGGACGTCCCGTCCGAGCCCGACGGCGGTGATCCCGCGGACGTAGCGTCCGAGTCCGACGGCAGCGATCCCGCGGACGTAGCGTCCGAGCCCGACGGCAGCGATCCCGCGCACGTCGCGTCCGAGTCCGACGGCAGCGATCCCGCCGACGGGGGGGACGTCCCGTCCCGAAAGCCGGGTGCTCCCATCAGAAGAACCCTCCGCGCATCCCCGACTTCCCGCTGCCACTGTCGCCCACGATCACCTTATCGCCCACCTTGAGACCGCCGGCACCAACCACTTCGGTGTTGTTGCCGTCGGTGATTCCAAGCACCAGGTATCTTGCAACCGCCTTCTTGGGGTTGTGGGGATCGACAATCCACACCCGCTGCGGTCGATGAGACACGGTAGTGTCCACGTCGTGGCGATGCGGAAAGTGCTCGACGGGCGAAGGAGCCGGCGACGGACTGGCGGCGGCCCCCGGTGATCCACTCGGATGCACCTTCACGTGGTCGCCGATCGGCAGATTTGAAGGACGGTATCGAAGCGCGGCATTGGGCACCAGCACCACCTGCTTTTTCGACTCGACGTTGATGCTCACCGTGGCCGTCATTCCGGGCATCAAGAGGTGTTGCGGGTTGCGCGTGGTGACCACCACCGTGTAGGTGACGACGTTGTTCGTGGTCACGGGCGCCTGCCGGATTTCGCTGACCTCCCCTTCGAACTTGCGGTTCGGAAACGCGTCGACGCTGAAGACCGCGTGCGCGTGCACGCGAACCCGACCGATGTCGGCCTCGTCGACCGACGTCAACACCTCCATCTGGTCGAGATTCTCGGCCAGGGTGAAGAGATCCGGGGCGGTAAAGCTCGCGGCCACGGTCTGTCCGATGCTGATCTTGCGGTCGAGAACGACTCCTTTGATGGGAGAACGGATGACCGTGTACTTGAGATTGACCGTGGCGGAATCCAGATTGGCCTGCGCCTGTCTGACCTGCGCCTCGGCCGCCCTGACCTGCGCCTCGCTCGCGCGCTTCAGGGCCATGGCCGACTCGACCTTCATCCGCGTGGCCTCTACGTCGGTCGCGGCCGACCGCACGGCTGCCAGTGACGAACGGCGCGTCGCCACCGCCGCAGCCACCGCTCCCCGGGCGGCCGCTTCGGCGGCACGCGCGTCAAGATACTGGTTGTACGCGGTATCGCGGTCGCTGCGCGCGACGAGATCCCGGGCCAGCAGCGCCTGGTAGCGGCGATAGTTGGTGGCGGCCAGACTGAGATCGGATCGCGCCTTTGTCAGGTTGGCACGCGCCGATTCCTCCGAAGCCGCCGCGTTCTCCACGCCGGCACGCGCGGTCTCGAGTTTCGCGATAAAACCCTGGAGGTTCGCCTCCGTCGACCGGACATTGGCCGCCTGATTCGCAACGTTTGCCTGCATGTTCGCACCGTTGGCCTTCGCGTTGTTGACAGCGGCCCGAGCCTGGTCGACCGCGGCCTGGAACGGCGCGGGGTCAATGCGGGCCAGCGGCTGTCCGCGAACCACGGAAGCGTTGTAGTCGACGTACAGGTTCACGATCGGCCCCGACACCTGACTTCCCACCTCAGTTCGCGTGACCGCGTCAAGCGTCCCCGTTGCGAGCACGTGCGAACTCACGTTGCCGCGGGTCAGGGCACCAAGCTCATAGGTCAGGGCATTGGCAGGATGCGTCGCGTGATGCCACCACGCATATCCAATGCCTCCGAGCAGCGCCACGACCAGGATGGTACGCCACGGGAACCTGCGCGGACGCTTCTTCGGGGCAGTGCGGGGCTCAGTGATCTCGCTCATCCAGCGGGCTTCCTTTCACGGGAGAAGGTGAAGTCTCGGGCCTCTCCGAGCGCCCCGTGGGACCGTTCGGTGCAGACGCACCCCGCGACGATCGAGGCGGCGGGGACGTGACCTCGGGGGCCCTGCGGGAAGCGTCTGGAACGCGATCCGGGCGAACCGGTGGCGCGGGCGGGGGCAACTGCGTGATCTCGCTCACCCCGACGTCGTGTTCGAGTTGCGCCTTCGCGGTGCGCAGATCGCTCTCCGCAGTTGCCATGTCGGAACGCGCCTGCGCTTCCTGTGCCTGGGCGTCGATGTAGTCGACGTTGGCCCCCAGGCCCACCTGATAGCGTTCGCTGGCAATCCGATAGTTCTCCTCGGCGTTCTCGAGACTGATACGCGCCGCCACGACCTCCGCCTTGCCCTGTTCAAACTTGATGAAATCGCTCTCCACCTGCTGATAGATCTGCTGGCGCAACTGCTCAATCTGGCAGGCATACGACGCCGCCTGGGCACGCGCAGCCTCCGCTGCAAAGTGATCGGCACCGCCGTCGAAAAGTGTCCAGCTCAAGGTGGTGCCCACGCTCCAGAACTGCTCGAGCGGCGAGGGGAATCCGCTCCATCCGTACGAGGCACCAAAGCTCAGGGTCGGGAGGCGGTTCGCGTGATCGTAGGCAAAGTTCGCCAGGGTGGAGCGCATCTGGGCCAGCAGTGCGCGCAGGTCCGGCCGGCGCGCCCAGGCCACCGCGATGAGGCGCGCGCGGTCAAGCGTCAGCATGAGCTGTTCCCCTGGCACGACGGTGATGCGATAGGTAACGTCCTTTGCAATCCCCATCGCCACGTTCAGCGACACCCACGCCGCGCGGAGCGTCCCCTGGGCACGAATCAGGTTCAACTGAGCCTGCGCCAGGTTCGCGCGCGCCTGGGTCACCTCGTTGCGTGCCTTGGTCCCGATTTCGTAGAAGCCCAGCGCCTGGCGCAGATGCTCCTGCTGATCGGCAACGGTCTGCTTGTTGACCACCACCAGCGCCTGGTCGAGTGCCACCGTCAGGTACGCCTGGCGAACCGCCAGCGCGACGTCGAGCCGGGCAAGCACGAGGTTCTGGCGAACCGACTCGAGGCTCTGCGCGTCGGCCATCAGCTTGAAGCGGCGTCGGTCAAAATCGTAGATGGTCTGATTGACGTTCAACTGGGTATTCATGGTGTCCTGGGTGGAAACCACGACCACCGACGTCGTTCCCCCGAATGCACCCGCCGTCTGCAGCGTCTGGTGGTTCGCGGCAGAGTGCTGGTAGGAACCGGTTGCGCTGACCTGAGGATAGTAGGTCGCGCCGTCTGCGTGCAGAAGCGCCTGTTGCACCTCGACCTGCTTCGCCGCGCTCAACACCTGCGGATTCCTCCGCAGCGCAATGCGGACCGCCGCGGCCATCGTCAGCGGACCGACCGGGGCGGGAGCGGACAACGAGGGAGGCAGTGGAGGCATCTGCACGCCGTTCGGACCGACCACGGGCAGGCGCACGGCGCGCTCCGGAGGGGGCGGGGGGATGGGGGGCGGCTCGGCGTCCCCGTCGGCTCCATCCGCCGGCGCGCGAGGGGACGTCGCGCGGGCGGCTGTCGTTCCGCCGGGACGGGAAACGCGCGCCCGCGCGGGGCGAGGCACCGCGCTTGCGGAAACGGACGGAGCGGGCGCGGCCCAGCCTCCCATCGCGCAGAGCCACGCGACGAGCAGAACGTTCCCCCCGATCCGCATGAAGACCGACGGTCGACAAAATCTGACAGTCAAGGGAGAATCAGTGAACAACCCTTCTATATTCTGCGACAAGACGGTCCGGACGGTTGCGCCAGACCTCCCAGGAGACGTTTCCGCTCATGACGTCGAGCAGGGCGCGCGTGAGGAGTTCATTGACGGGCGCCTGGAGGCCGCATCGTCGCGCGTATTCGACGACGGCGCCATTGAGCCAGGCCACCTCTGATGGGGTCTCGATACCGGACGCGCGTTCCGGCGATCGCGTACGCTCCATTTCGAGACGCAATGAAGGAAGTTTCGAGCCGCGAGCGGATCCGGCGGCAACTTTGAGCAGTCGACGCGCGACGGGACGTGGAAATCTCGTCATGACAGAGACGAAGCGGCGCACGGGATAGCCGGGCAGATCGACGGGTACGATCTGCATGGCCTTCATGACCGCGAGCGCCTCCGTGAAAGCGGCGTGTTCGATCGCAAAGAGGTCGGCATCGGCGTACAGCGAGGCGGGTGTGACGTCGAGGATGGCGCAGGTGGCGTTGGCCGTCGCATTCAGGAGCAGCTTCGACCACTTCATCGACCGGTGGTCGGCGAGACGAGCAACTTCAAGACGCGATGCGTCGAGGATCGCGTCGAGGTCGCCCATCGTTCCACCGGCGTCGTACGGAGCCAGTGCCACACCACCTCTGCGCTTCGCCTCCTGCAGCACGCCCGGTTTTTCGGTCAGTGCAATGGGGCGCGTCACGACGCATACAAACGAGCGCCCGGACCCGAGCCTCGCGGCAATCAGGTCCTCGGTGCCGACACCATTCTGGAAACCCACGAGGCGCGGGCCGCCCGGGCTACGCGGGTCGGGAAGAACACCTGTCGCCTCATCAGTACCCGCAAGCAGGCCGGCTGCGGTCAATGACGCCAGTGCCGACGCCACGTCGAACGCTTTGACGGTCAGGAAGATCCAGTCATAGGTTTGACGGGCCAGGTCCGCGAGGCGAGATGCGGCCCCGACGCGCGCGTGCAAACTTCCTCCCACGGCATCGTGAACCACGATGCCTCCTCCGAGAATCGCTTCGCACGCGGCCGGGCGACAGAGAACGTCAACAGTAGCCCCGGCGGCTGCCACGTGGGCAGCGACCCACTGGCCGATGGCTCCACCGCCATAGACCAGGATGCGGGGCACGATCAGACGCGCTTCAGGTACTCGCCGGTCCGCGTGTCGATTTGCAGCACGTCACCTTCGTTCACGAACAACGGCACGTTGATGACCGCGCCTGTCTCCAGGGTGGCGGGCTTGCTTGCACCGGTCGCCGTATCCCCTTTGAAGCCCGGCTCGGTCTGCACCACCTTCAGGTCGACGAAGTTCGGCACGTCGATGCCGATGGGGGTCTCGTTGTGGAGCAGCACGCTGACCTGGGTACCGTCCTTGAGCCACTTGACGCCGTCGCCCAGGAAGTCGCTGTTCACGGTGATCTGCTCGTAGTTTTCGTTGTCCATGAACGTATAGTCGCCGTCAGACGCATACAGAAACTGCATGGGACGGCGTTCGACCACGGCCCGCATCACCTTCTCGCCGCCGCGGAAGGTCTTTTCTACGACGAACCCGGTCTTCACGTTCTTGAGTCTGGTGCGAACGAACGCGGCCCCCTTGCCAGGCTTGACGTGCTGGAATTCGACCACGGTGAACAGGTTGCCCTCAAGTTCAATCGTGATGCCGGTTCGAAAGTCGTTTACACTGAACATGTCTCTTCCCTACTCGATTGTTCTTCCCGTTGGCGGCACCCATACCGTTGTGTTGGTAGAGACGGCCCTTTGAGACGGAAGCGTATGAGCGCACTCGATTCTGGAAAAAACAGGCAGATCCTGCACGCCGCCGTGCGGGCGCCGAATCGGAGGGCAAAGTGACCTCGACAATTGGCCTCCTCCGCACCCTTTACGCAACCCTCTCCTGTCGGTATAATCTATGTAATCAAGTTGAGGAGGCTCCCCACCCATGGCCGGCATG
>JAJXVI010000081.1 GCA_021782195.1 bacterium
TGGCGGAGGACGGTGTAGCGTCCGCGGGGTCCGCTGCGTCCGCTGCGGTGACGGAGGACGGTGTAGCGTCCGCGGGGTCCGCTGCGTCCTCTGCGGTGGCGGAGGACGGTGTGGCGTCTGCGGTGTCCGCTGCGGTGGCGGATGACGGTGTAGCGTCCGCGGGGTCCTCTGCGGTGGCGGAGGACGGTGTGGCGTCTGCGGTGTCCGCTGCGTCCGCTGCGGTGGCGGAGGACGTGCTACCCCCGCTTCCCGAAAAGCCGCTTGAGGACTGGATGTTTTGAGGGCGGACCGCGGCGCTGTGGCGCTTTTGCTCTGGCAGGAGTTGTTTTGGCTTGTGCCTAAGGCGTGCGCATGACCGCATCGCATCCCGACCCTGACGTCCTTGCGGCGTACGAGGCGCTTGAGCGTGAGTTTTGCGGGTTTGCCCTGGTGGAGCGTGCCAGTCGGCGAGCCGTTGACGATATACGTGAGGGGCGGGTGACGTTTTCCGACGTTGCGCGCTTCGTATGTCCCCGCACGCGGTTTGTGTTTCCGCCGCTGTTGTTTTACCGGGGCCTGAAAGCCGCCGGCTTGCAACTCGACGGCGAGGTGCTCGTGAAGCAGGCGCGGCGATCCGACACCATTCTTGCGGATCTGCGACAGGGCAAAGACCTTCCTGCTTCGCTGGATCGACGCTTGATTTACGACCTGTTGTACTGTGCGTTGCTTGACTACCTTGCGGAGGGTGGAGGCGAGCCGGACTTTCTGGCCGACATCTTCCTGCGCGTCGGGAACCGTGCGAGGCAATCACGTGCCTCGGACGACATGCCGAACGAGGTTCACCTGCCCCACTGGGCGGCGCACGCGGCCGTGTACGCGTGCCACCCGGGTCGTCCCTGTGACTTCGCGTCGCTCAGGGCCGACGCAATGCGCTTCATCGACTTTCTGGGCGTGTCCTCGCCGCCAGACGTGGTGTGGCGCCACGCGGCCGCAAACCTGCATCTGCGGGTCGAAGGGGTGGTCGGCGAAGACCGTCTGTATGAGCTGGTCGAGGAGTGGGAACGCACCGAAGAGGCACCGTGGAGAGAGCTGGAAGCGTACTCTCTGTCCGAGGCGCTCGCTGTCGTCAACATCGTGTATCCGCGTGGTTCGGAGGAGTTGCACCGGCGACGGCGTGCGGCAGTCGAGGAGACGGTGCGAGCGAGGCTCGGAGCGGAGCCCGCGTGGGCAGGTGGCACGTCACAGGCACCGCTCAGACCGGAGGATTTTGACCGATGCAACGCTACGATTGCGGATGCGGCCAGGCGTGCGGGCTACACCGATCGTGCCGGCTTGCCGCTGTTAAACACGCTTGCCCAGTACCAGGACGGGCGATGGGCCCGTCTGGACCCGGGCGGCGAGTATCCGGACCGTATGCGCTGGCGCCGACTGGGTTCACGGGGAACGCTGCAGGCGATTCGTTTCGTCGGCGGGTCGGCTATCGGGCGAACGTGCGTGTTGTTGCGATTCAGCAACGGTTCGGTGCTGCTTGACTGCGGCGCCTCGCGGCCGGGCGACGTGTCGTCGGTGTCGTTCGAGGAACTGCGCACCGTCGAAGCGGTCCTGATCTCGCACGCGCACCTCGATCATCTCGGTGGCCTGCTTCCGATGTTTGGCTCCTGGTCACACGCCGTGCCGTGGTTTGGAACGCCGCAGACCGGGAAACTGGCATCGCTCGTGCTGCCTGACGCGGCCAGGCTTGGCCACATCGACGAGAGCGTGGCCGCACGCATCATGGACCACTTCGTGCCGGTGCCTCCGCGGGAGACGTTCGAGGTCCTGCCCGGCGTGAAAGCAACGCCCTACCTGGCGGGTCACGTGGCCGGCGCGGTGAGCTGGCTCGTGGAGTCGGCTGACTTTCGCATCTTCTTTACAGGCGACTACTGTCTGCGACCGCAGCTTTCACTGGAGTCGTATCAGTGGCCTGCACCCGAGGTGTGTCGCCAGGTGGACATCTTCATCACCGAGGGAACGTATGCCGATGGCAAGACCGAGTTTGTCGGTGGCAATGCGTCACGGTGGGAGTTACGTGACACCGTGCGCGATTTTCTGACGCACGGGTCGAACGTGCTCATTCCCGTGATGAGCCTGGGGCGTGCCCAGGAAGTGATCCGATGCCTGGAAGGCACGCCGTGGCGGGTCGTACTCTGCGGAATGGCCGCGAAGGTCACGACGGCGACGGGAATGGAGCTTCCGACCAACGTCGTGATGGTGGAGTCACCTGGCCGAGATGCCAGCAATCTGTTTGATTCGTTCGATGTCGTGGTGGCTTCGGCGGGGAGCCTGCAGGGCGGCGTGAGCAAGGCCATTTACGACAGCGGATGCGAGGGTGGGAGTGGCTTGCCGATCGTGTTGACGGGCCACCAGTTTCCGGGTACGACCGGTCGGTACCTGCGTGACACAGGAAGGGCCAGAATGGTGCGGTTCTCTGCTCACGCGTCGTCGTCGGAAGTGGCACAGGCGGTGGGGATGTTTCCCAACGCGCGCAAATTTCTCGTGCATTTTCCGGGCGATGTCGGGGTAGCGCGTCGACTGTTCCCTGACCTGGAGGTGCCGTTCGGCGCGCGCGCCTACCTGGCGGACGAGTTGCGGACCGCAGTCGTGCACTGACAGGCGGAGGTCGCGCGCGTTCACGCACGGCCGCGCGCGGTTGGAGCCCGGGAGCGGCCGGTTCCCCGCGCGTTGTCCTGGCTCAGAGCGGTCGCTCGTAGTGGCTGAGCAGGTAGCGCAGCAGGACGAGTCTGCGGAACGGATCGAGGTTCAAAGCCGTGTTTACGTTCCGGGCGTCGTCGCCCGGTCTGATGTTGCACGCGCGGTGCGCGAGGGCAGACGCGTAGGCGGGCTCTACGTTCATCATGCGCGCTGCTTGCGCGGGGAGTCGTTCGATTTCGCGCCGTGCGTCCTCTACACAGGAGCAGAAGGAAAACGCCTCGATGGCGGGGGGAAGGGGCGCACGAGATGCCACCAGGACGCGTCCAGCCAGCAGTGGATCGAGACGCAGGAGACGCCAGGCCGCGAGCACGGCGGCCTGCGTGCCCGGCGGCGTCCCGGGCGGGGCGAGGCGCGTAAGGATGGCGGCAGCGGTCCTCTGGGAGAAGGTCCAGCGGCGTACGAGCGGACGCACGACGGTGACCTCGTTTTCAGTCAGATCCGGGTGGGACCAGGCGTCAAGAAAGTCGATCTGGTGTGCGGTCGCCCATCTTCTGACGCGCGACTGATGCCGCGCTGCCAGCAGTGGGAGACGGAGCCAGCGCACGAAGGGCAGGGAAGCATTTTCGTTCTTGCGCCACAGCGCTGACAGCGCGGTGCTCCACTTGTCTGACCACCACGCGCCGATGCGTTCGTCGTGCCAGGCCAGCGCTACCGCGACCGGACGCCACGGTTGGCGCGAAGCGGGCACAGACACGGTCCAGGAGTCGTTGCAACGGATGTCGTCGATGTCGCCGTCAGGCCACCAGACACGGATGTGGTGGCCTGTCCCGGCCTCCATCGGATGTCGGGTGTGAACCGTTAATGTGTTCTTGTGGAAGGTGACCCTGGTGACGAGGCCGTGGTCGGTGACGTCTGTCAGGAGCATGGTGTCGGGTTCGGTGGTGTTGTAGGGGCGAGGACGCAGGACCAGCGGGGCGCCGGACCCGAGCAGTCCGAGCATGGGGCGCCAGCGTCGGTTGGGGGCGCCAATCAACACGTCGCCCTCCATCACGCACCAGGTGTCGACGTCGGGCGGACCCGGTGGAAGGATCTGGACGTCGGTCAGATCTTCGATGCCGAGGGAGATGGGCGGTGGCATGTCGAGGACGCGCGCGCCGGCGGCGCTTGAGGTCGGTTCCCCGGCTGGTGCGTTCAAGGTGGAGCCGGTGGGGCGGCGGACACGCATCCGCACGAGATCGAGATGCATCGTGCGGTGCACGGTGACGGTGTCGCCGTCGGTACGATGCAGTCGCAGGTGGCACTGGAGTTGCGGGGCAAAGTCGGCGCCTCGGACGCTGATGGGTTCGCTGAGCGTGGCATCGGCGCGCCGCTGTGTCAGGGCGGGCGTCTGGCGGTTCACGCGGAGGTGGGTCAGGGTTACGTCGTGGGGGTGCCAGACCTCGACGCGGACGGCCTCTCCGTCTCGAAGCCAGGTGGTCTGTACGCTCTGCAACCAATCCGGCGGCTCGATGGGTGCGGCTGGCTCCCAGAAGAGTTCTCCTCGAAAGCGGACGATTGCCTCGCACGGTGCCGGAACGCGATAGATGCGCCAGCCCCCACCACCGACGCGTATGCTCGGGGTGGGCCGAACAGAGCACAGTTCCAGATCCTGCGCGAGCAGGAGGGCGTGCTCACGGGTGGGGGCGAGCGGTGTTTGATACGGGTCGGGCACGCGTGTTCCCTCGACGATGCGGAAGATTGTGACGTCTTCCTCTTCATCCCAGAGGGTGAAAGTTTCGCTGTCGATCAGCGTGCCGTCTCGTCTGTGCAGCGTGGCGGTGACTTCGGGCCTGTCGAGCGCGAAACGGATGACGTTGACGGCACTGTATCTTCCGTCTGACTGGCGAACCATTCGTGTCTTCCATGTGCCATCAATTTTGACGTCGAACGCGTCGATTTTCGGGTCGAGGTCGAGCAGGGAAAAGCCGTCACAGGTTAGCTCGAACTCGGGCTTCTCCCCGTCCCAGCGGAAGCGAGGAGGGGAGAACCAGCCGGGGGACGCCTGACGGGCTGCCGCGTCTCGTCGTGATGCCTGGGCGATGACCTCCTGGGTCCACTCAGGAAGCACCCACGGGCAACCTGACAGTTCGCCAGGCGCTGCGTTCGGGGAAATCTTGCTGGCACGAAGCCTTTTGAGCGTGTTCCAGAGCGCCTGGAAGGAATCGCTTCGTTGCGCCGGGTCGGTCAACAGAATCCGGACGGCCTGCGGTTGCCCGGAACCTCCCAGCCAGAGAGGGAGACGTCGCAGTCCCCGTTGCGTGAAGCCAAACTGAAGGTAGATCGAGTCCATCCAGTTTTGCAGGCCGGAGCGCCCGAAGACGTGACGGAGATCGAATTCCACGCATGCCAGTTCGATGGCGTGGCGCAGGGCAGGTGTGGGCTGACCGCCTGAGAAGAGCAGCACCGCGATATCCGGGGAGAATACATCGCGTTGCAGGCTGCTCCAGATCTGACCTTCACTGGCTTCTCGCCGACCGATTTCGGAGGCCAGCAACGCCAACAGCAGCCCCTCGACGGCGGCTCGGGGAAGGCTGCGGTCGCCGACGGTGACGCGAACGTTGTCAAGCTTGAGCGTTGAAGACTTCTGGGTGCGTGCCCACTCCTGCAATGCCGAAAATTCTCCGGCGTTCAGGCCGAGTTCACACAGCGACCACGGTTTCTGGAGCTCGCGCGAAACCCGCACGATCTCCTCGCACATCAGGATGGTGTGAAGATGCTTGAACACGCTGTCTTGTTTGAGACGTGATGGTGTTCATCCTGCCGCAGTGAACTGTGAGCGATTGGTCAGAGATCCGGCGGGGGCTGCGACGCGCGTGATCCGGCGCGTGGAGCGGGGTGCCGCGGAGGTTGGCGCGTTTGCTGGGGGCTGCCGCGCAAGGGGGCTGCTGCGGAGGTTGCCGCGCAAGGGGCTGCGATTTTGCGGGAGATTTGATCGGCCGGGGGAGCCAGTCAGCAGGAAATTGACGGCAAATGCGCTAGAACGAGGCATGCACCAGCTCGATGCCCTGGCCATGACCCGCTTGATCCGCCGTCGTCTCGTGAACGTCTCGCTCGACGAACATTTTGTGCGCGACGCCGACAAGGCACACGCTGACCGCCTGCGCACCATCTGCCGAGAAATCTGGGGCGGTCCGCCTGCGTCTGGGGGGCTGGTGAGTGACATCTGGGTCGAGGGTGCCTTTGGCGCGACCCACTCCCCTTACACGCTTGACTCGCTGGTGAAGTCGGGCGTACTGGACGCGTTTGTTCGCGATACGCTTGTGGAGAGCGGTGGGTTTCCGACGAATCGTTGCCTCTATACGCACCAGGCTGAAGCGATCGAGAAGGCAAACGTATCTGGGTCTCGCCCGGCGATCGTGGTGACGGCGGGGACTGGCGCAGGCAAGACCGAGGCTTTCCTGCTGCCCGTCCTGAACGAACTGTGCCGGCGACCGGCGCGTGGGCTGGGAATGCGGGCGCTCATCCTCTACCCCATGAATGCGCTCGTGAATGACCAGGTGGAGCGACTGTATTCGTGGCTCCGGCCTCAGGACAGGATCAAGTTGTTCCACTTCACGAGCGAGACACCGGAAGACGATGGTGCGGCGGATCGTGCAGGAGTCGAGCGTTACGGGCCCTGCCGGTTGCGGACGCGGCAGGCGGCACGCAAGTCGCCACCGGAGATCGTGATCACGAACTACTCGATGCTTGAGTACATGCTGTGTCGCCCGCAGGATGCACCGTTTTTCGATGAGAACCTGTGCGCGGTCGTGCTTGACGAGGCGCACCTCTACACCGGCACCCTGGCCGCCGAGATCACGCTGCTGCTTCGGCGTCTGTTTACGCGGTGCGGGGTGGCACCCGACGCCGTGTTGCAGTTTGCGACGTCGGCCACGATCGGGCGAGAGAATCTCAGAGAGTTCGCGTCCACGATCTTCTCGAAAGCGCCCGAACGGGTGGAGATCGTAGTGGGGGTGCCACACCGCGGGGAACTTCCACCACAGGTGCCGCCAGTCGTCGCGCCTGCAATGCAGGATATCTGCGCGTTGCCTACCCCGCGCACCCTGCGCCTGGTGGAGCACGGGAGCAGGCTGGAGTTTGACAGCGGAGCGGTGGACCCGGCCACTGCCGACCTTCCGAGTCGTCTGTCGGTGCTGACCGCTCATGATCCACGGGGTGAGGGGGAAAATGACGCGCCGGCACAGACACTGCACCGCTATCTCGAGCACGCGCCGCTCGTCCACCGGCTGGAGGAGATCCTGTGGAATAATCGTTGTCTGCCGCTGGAACAGGTCTCTCACCTGTTGTGGGGGGATGCGGCCACGGCTGGCGACACACGCGGGAGGGAGCTGGCGATAGAGGCCACGCTGCGCTTGCTACAGTTGTCGGCGTCGGCCCGCGTCGAAGCGACCGAGCGTCCCCTGCTGGCGCATCGTGTGCACCTCCTTACGCGCTCGACGGATGGCCTTTCCGTCTGTCTGGATTCTGCCTGCTGCGGACCACAAGAACGCCTCCTGCCCCCTCTGGGAGCGGTGACCGAGGGCATTCGTGACGCGTGTCCAGACTGCGGAGGGGTCTCCCTCTCATTGATGCGTTGCGAACGCTGCGGTCAGACGGTGCTTGGTGCGAAGAAGAACGAGCTGGGGCGATTGGTCGCGCCAATCGGCGTGGACAACCTCCTGATCCTGGTGCTTGACGATTGGGTCGTGCGCGCGGCTTCGGCGAAAGACGAGCCTGCCGTTCTGGCCGCAGACGCCTCCGGAAACGTCCCCGGGGGAGAGGTCTGGGTGCTGGATCCCCGGAACGGTGAGATCGGTGGCGACGGTAGTGAGGGAGTGCGCCTGCACCCGGCGGGACGCTGCCCGAACTGCACCGAACTATCCTTCAAACCTTTCAGGTCGCGTGGTCCCCTCGATATCTCTATCGTCGTCGAGACGGCGCTGGCCGAGTTGCCTCCCTATCCGTCCGACAGTACGGGGTGGCTTCCAGCGCGGGGGCGCCGCCTGCTTGCTTTCAGCGACAGTCGCAGCGAGGCGGCGCGCCTGGGGGTGCGACTGACCTTACAGCATGAGAAGATGCTTTTGCGGGCGGCCATCGCGCAGACAGTTCGAAAGGAGTCGGTGGTCGATCCGGAGTCGCTGTCCGACATAGAGAAGGAAATTCGGGAATGCCAGATTCTCGTAGCCTCCCCCGAGACAAACGAGAACAGGCGCGAGCGCGCGATAAAGCGGCTTCGTGCCCTCGAGGAGGAGTTGCATGAAGCCCGCGCCGGCGGTTCCATCAATGCCTGGATTGGCAGGATTGCGAAGAGTCGCCTTCTTGACGAAGTGATGGATTGGGATGGCGCGCACAACCACCGGGCGCCTCGTTCGAAGGAAGCGCGCAGTGACGAGGGGCGTAAGCGGAAGCCGGCAGGCGGTAGTCTCGTCATCCCGGGCGTTGCCGAGAAGGAGCGAGATGAGGGGTGGAGCCAGGAGCGCTGGAAGGAGAATGGGGACGCGGTC
>JAJXVI010000082.1:0-5183 GCA_021782195.1 bacterium
CGAAACGCGGCGGCAACTGCTCGAGCGCGCGGATGTCGCGTCCGCTCTCCGCTCGTCGAATGACCTCGACGCCGTGTTCGCCGATCATCACCACGGCGGGACGCGGCTGGATGAACTGCATCGACTGGGAGATGTTGTAGGCGCCCACGTTCTTGCACACCACCAGATCGCCCGCGTGAAGCGGGGGAAGCGTCGCGCCGGTCTGCAGACAGTCAATGTTCATGCACATCGGACCGTACAGGTTCACCTCCTCGGTCATGCCCTCGGCGTCGCTGACGGCCAGGAACTCGTGACGATACCACCACGTGGTTGGCAGGATGTTGACCCCGGCGTCGAGCACCAGGCCTTTGTGGCCGTCGGCCAGGCGCTTGTGCGACACCACGCGCGTCAGGAGGTGCACCGCCTCGTCCACCAGGGCGCGACCGGGTTCAATGATGAGACGCGGCATGGCGCCGGTCGGAAAGCGGGCCTTGCGCAGGCCGCCGCAGAGGGCCTCGGCGTAGGCGTCGAGCGTCGGAACCACGTGCTCCACGGGCAGCCACTGTCCGTGCAGGCGATTGCGCGATGCGTAGCCCCCGCCGAAGTCGAGGTCCTCGAGCACCAGGTCGTCGTGCTCGTCGGCGAGCGTGGCACAGAAGTCGGCGATCTTCTCGGCCGCCGTGCGGTAGGCCCCGACGTCGGTGATGTACGTGCCACAGTGCGTGTGCACCCCGCGCAGGCGCAGGCTCGGAGACGATGCGATGCGACGCGCGGCCTCCAGGGCGTCACCGTTCTCGAGGTTGAATCCGAAACGGTCCCAGGGCCTGTCGTCAGAGGTCACCATGTTGACACGAAGCCCGACGGGCACGCGCAGACCGCGGTCTGCCCCGATGGCCTCGATGGCCGCAATTTCCTCAAACGAGTCGACGTTGATGCGCGACCCCGCCGCCACGGCCTTCAGCAGTTCGTGCGGCCGCTTCATCGGACCGTTGAACACGATGCGCTCGGGAGGCACGCCCAGGCTCTCCGCGATTTCATACTCGAAGCCGGACACGACCTCGGCCCACGCCCCCTCCTGGTGCAGGACCGCACAGATGGCGGAGAGGTAGTTCGTCTTGTAGGAGTAGGCCACGGTGGCTCGCGGATAGCGCAACGAGAATGCGCGCTGCATCTCGCGGACGCGCCTCCGCAGCGTGCCCTCCGACACGACGAAGAGCGGACTGCCGTGGTCGGCTGCCAGGCGTTCGGCCGGCACGCCGTCGATGCAACCGCCGGGCAGCGTGGGACGGGGCCTGGCGTGGGCATTCAAGAGTCCGATCTGGTGGCGTATGACGACGGGTTTTTCGTAGCGCGCACGTTTCATGGGCATTTCCTCCTTCTGATTTGCGACCAGGTTCCAACGGATGTTCGAACGACTCGCGAACGGCTTTCGAACCGGCGGTGTCCCAGGTTCTCTTCGTGGGCTTCGCGACAACGGCCAGGTGGCAGGCGGACGCGGTCCGCCCCGGAAACAGACGGTCAGGCGGTGGCGGCGGGCGCCGTCACAGGGCCGCCACGCCCGCGGTGAACGAGCGACCCCGCGACCACGAGACGTTCCAGCCACTCCAGGGAGCAGACCAGATCCACGGCGTGGCGCACGAAAGTGACGCCGGCTGCGGGTTCCTCCATCGGCTCCAGGGTCTCGCCAAGCGCCAGGCGCGCCGCCGCCAGCGGCAGGTTCAGCCCCGCCCCGACCGTGAGGTAGCACCACGAAGGGAAGCGAGGATTGATCTCGATCAGGTGAAAGTCACCGCTGCGCCGGTCGCGGACAAACTCGAGTTCGAGCGGCCCGCTCCAGCGCAGCGCCTCGAAAATGCGCGTCGCCAGCGCATCGAGTGCGGGATCGGAGATGGTGATGCCGCTCCAGGCCTTGCCCTGGTCGGTGATGCCGAGCTTGCGCATCGGCACGCTGCCGACAAGACGGCCGTCGCGGTCGCCCAGCATCAGCACGTCGTACTCCTCGCCGTCAACGAACTGCTGGGCCAGCACGGGGAGTCCCCAGCGGCTCTTCATGCGCTCGAAACCCACCACCGCCTCCTCCGCGTTGTGGGCGATGGACGCCCCGTGGAACATGCCCTTGATCGCGGCCGGCCACGCGAATGGCAGGCGCCGCGCGGCTTCCGGGCGAGTGAGGGTGACCGTGCGCGGAGAGTTGAAGTCGTGGGCGGCGCAAAACTCGTACAGGGCCAGCTTCGCACGCAGACGGAGGCCGTCTTCCGAGGGCAGCAGCGTGCGAATGCCCATCGCGGACAGTTGCGGCTCGAGGTGCACGAAGTTGAGCAGTTCGGAGTCGAGGGTGGGGATCAGCACGTCAATGGGCGTCTGGCGGTGGATCTGGCGGAGACGGCGGAGTACGGTCTCCTCGCCGGCGCCCGGGTACGGGATGAGGTGCACCTCGTCGACCAGGTCGGCGTCGTAGGCTGCGGTGTCGAGGGCGTCGTAGGCGAGGCCGACGACGCGTCCGCAGAAGTCTCCGGCGGCACGCAGGCTGCGGATCACACCGGGCCCGGGCGCGGGGTTGTCGGTGGCGTTCAGGCCCGTGACGGCGACGGTCACGCCGCGCGAGAGGATGGGGACGCGGGGGCGCGGAGACGCGGACGGTGCGGGGCGGGGCGAGACGCGACGCGCCCTCCGGGACGCGGCCGGCGCCCCAGAGGGCGTGGCGGAGGACGAGGGCGTGGCGGGCGGGGCGGAGGACGTGGACGCGGCGGGCGCCCCGGCGGGCGGGGCGGAGGACGACGGCGTGGCGGAGGACGACGACGGGGCGGAGGACGACGGCGCGCGCTTCATGCTCGTCACGCTCCCGTCGTGCTGTGCAGGCCGAGTGCGCGCACGCTTGAAACGAAGTCGCGCACGTCCTGGCGAGCGGTGGAGATGTCCACGTCGAAGCGTTCCACCAGCAGGTCGATGATCTCCGCGAAGCCTGCGCCCGCAGACAGCATCTCGAAGATCACTGACCCGCTCTCGTTGAGCTGGTAGGTCAACCCGGTGGCCGGGTGAAACAGGAATCCATCACGGCTGATCCAGGGCGCGTGCAGGTCGGGTGCTTTCTCACTGCTGACGGTCGAGTG
The DNA here is from genome assembly GCA_021782195.1 of bacterium. Lineage (GTDB taxonomy): Bacteria > Vulcanimicrobiota > Xenobia > RGZZ01 > RGZZ01 > JAJXVI01. Next base: position 3,090 of record JAJXVI010000082.1, read on the forward strand.
ACCGGCCAGGCTGAATCCGATGGGAATTCCTTTCATGGGGCGTCCTCCTCTAAATTCGCGTTCGGACGGGATCGGCGGGCATCCGAACTCTCGGACTCCCCACCTGCCTCAGGTCTTTTGAGGCTCGGCTCAGCGGAGGGAACCGCTGCTCCAGGCCAGCATCGTGGCGAGATGGTAACCGTTGCGCCGGCACCACTCGCAGTGTGGAATCGTGCACCGAGCGGCCGGCACCTTGTGCAGCCAGACTGCGGCCTGGTAGGTGCCTCCGAGGGCACGGGCGGGCACGGCGAAGGTGACGGCAAAGCGTCCGCGTACGACGGTGACGTGGTGGATGCCGTCGCGGGCCACGTCACGGGTTCCCACGGGGCAGAAGGAGCAGCCGAGATAGGCGCCGCCGCGTGGAGCGACGCCCCACAGGACAAGCACGTGCCTGTTGCCCTGCGTGCGACAGCAGGCCTTGAGCCAGGCGCGCGAAGCCGCAGCCCGACGCGCGCGCGCCGCCGCGGGGGACGGGTGCGTCGCGCAGATGAGAACCAGGCCCAGGAGAAGGCCGAGCACGAGTCTGCGGGGGGCGAAGATGTCAGAGGCGGCGGCGAAGCGCCGCACGCCCCCGGGAATCGGCCAGCAAGTGGGTGTCACGTTGGCACCTCCCACGGTGGTTGTGCGAGCCACAAGCTCGCGGAGCAGAGTCGGGTCGTGCCAGGCCGGCTCGCCGGGGAGGCGGGAAGGACCGGTCTCGGGACCCGAGCCCAGGTCCATCATAGGAGCGGAAACGTGGACACGACTTGCAGGCTCCTTGGAATTTCCTTGAATGGCGGCAGCGTGGCGCCGGGTGTGAGCCACATCACGCTTCCCCGCCCGTCGGCCTCGCAAACTGTGTCGTCTCCCCCCTCAACGTGCCCAACCCCACGCGGTCAGCCGCCCGCCCGACCCGGCTCGGCCGTCGGCAACGTCACTCCCAGCGCGACGCCGTGAGTCCTGGCACGTGCAGGAGCCGTCCGAATGGCAGGAGGTCGGCAACGTCACTCCCGTCGCGACGCCGCCGTGAGTGTGGAGCCTCCCGCTCTGTGGACGACCCTCCACGCCACGCCCCGGGTCGATCGCGCCGCGCCCCACGTCGCGGACGCGTCCGCGGCGGGGTAACCGTTCACGGCTTACGGAACGGATGGAAAGATGGAAAGTCTTCAGAATTGAAGGAGTTTCCTCGCCCTTACGGAAGGGTCAGGTATGGTTACGGACCCACTGCCCCCAGGTCTGCCCGTTTCGGAAGAGGTCTTCAGGAGTTTCCCTGCAGAGGTGCAGGCTGCCATCCTGTCGCGCGTCGAGCAGGTTCGAATCCTGACGGCGCGCGTGAACGACCTGGAGTCACGGTTGAACCGGAACTCGTCGAACGCATCGAAGCCCCCATCGTCTGACCCCGCGCGGGCCGGGTTGGTACGGGAAAAGAAAAAGCCGACAGGTCGGAGGCAGGGTGGGTAGCCGGATCACCCTCCGCACAGGCGCGAACCGATGCCCCCGAGAGGGTAGACTTCACTTACGACTACCCCCCCGATGCGTGCGCGCACTGTTGCGCGGAGATTTGAGACCGGGGAATTTGAGGGACGGCCCCTGTTGACGAAGCGGAGGGGGCTTCCCGACACTGCAGACCCCTCAGCGTCAGATCTTACTGTACGCCTTTGCAGGTGCTGCCAGTACGCGATTGTGCCGGCCGGAATGCCCAGTTCCTTTCCTGCGGCGTTCGCCCCACGTCTTGCCCCCTGCGAACTGCAATATCCCTCTCCTCCGGGGAGTACTGCCCGCGAACCCCGAGCCTGCCAACTTCGCTGACTCAGACCCTCCATTCGCTGAGGACTCGCAGGCCCCACCCGTCACCGAGGAAGCGTCGGACTCTCCCTTCGCAGACGACTGACCCCGGCACTGCATCCGAGGCCGAGACACCCGACTGCCCTGGCCTCAGCACGCCCGAAACCACACTCCACCGCGCCCGACGCCACCGTTCACGCCCTCCTGCCGCTCACCGTAGAGCGTAATGGGCAACGTGCTGTGAACACCGTGTTGCCAGAAGGTGACCGGGGTTCGACTCGCCAGCCCCAC
>JAJXVI010000082.1:5193-8158 GCA_021782195.1 bacterium
CACCTCCTTGCTCGCAGCCGTCGCTCGGAAGCGTGCCCGAGCCACCGATCAAACCTGTTATCCGTCAACCAGACAAGTGCGGGCCGGCAGTGCGAGGAACGCGCTGTCGTGTGCGCGAAAGCGGAAACGTGAAAAACATCCCCGCCACGCCACTCCGTAAGATGAGCGCAACAGCAAGTCTCGCGTCAGAGATGACCGCCGAGGACCGGGAATCCTGTGAAATGCGCCTCGGGAGCCTGCCGGAACTTGTCAATAGGTTTGAGACATTTCGGTGTCTGCATTTAGTGTAGTCGACCCGCCTGTTGATTGGGGTATGGGCGGATTTATCCAGACGGCGGCAGGTGCCGCAGGGACGATGGGCACGCCCTTCACAAAGCGCTCAGGGTGCAGCTGATAGGCGACCTCGAGAACCTTCCGCCTCGCTTCGAGTATCTGCGGGGCGCGCCCGAGGTGCAGATCGGAAGGGGTCAACATTGCGATGCCGGAGTGGTGGTGCTTGTTGTTGTACCAGTCGAAGTAGGGCACGCAGAACCCCCTTGCGTCTTCGAGGCTGCCGAAGCGGTCTGGGAAGTCTGGCTGGTACTTCATGGTCTTGAACTGCGACTCGGAGAACGGGTTGTCGTTGCTGACGTGTGGCCGGCTGAAGGACCTGGTCACGCCAAGCTTGGCGAGCAACTGGGACAGCAGGAGCGACTTCATCGGGGAGCCGCGGTCGGAGTGAATGGTCAATTGGTTCTTGTCGATGCCCTGCTTGCGACTGGTCTCTTCGATCAACTGCGTGGCAAGGCTGGCGCATTCACGTGTTGCGACCATCCACCCCACCACGTAGCGGCTGAAGATGTCGATGACGACGTAGAGGTAGAAGTACGTCCAGGTCTGCGGACCCAGGAGCTTGGTGATATCCCAGCTCCAGACCCGGTTCGGTGCTGTTGCAAGCAACTCGGGTTTCTTGTACTCGGGGTGCTTGAGTTGGTCGCGGCGTTCACGGACCTCTTGATTCTGCGCCAGGATTCGGTACATCGTGCGGGGCGCGCAATAGTAACGACCCTCGTCCAGCAGCGTCGCAAAAACCTCGGGCACGCTCTTGTCGACAAACCGATCTGAGTGGAGTTCGTTGAGTACGGCCTCCCGCTCCGCGGTGCTCAGCGTGCGCGGAGGGGCAGGCCTCTCCTGGCGATCAGTGTCCTTCGAAGCATCCTTGGGATTCCGCCAGCGATAGAAGGTCGCACGCGCCACACCGACTGCCGCACATGCCACAGCGGTTCCCACGGTCAAGCCCGCCTCGCTGACGGCCTCCATCAGTCGGGCTCGCTCAGGCTCTGGTCTACAGGCAGGCCCAGCAGTTCTGCAATTTTTTTTTGTACCTCAATGATGGTTTCCGCTCGCGCGAGACGTTTCTTCAGACGCCGGTTTTCCCGCTCCAGGGAGACGATCTTTCCGTCCAGCGGACTGGAAGGGTTTCCCTTACGACCCCGCTTTCGAGGGGAGAGAGCAGCGAGTTCACCGTCCTCCCTCTGCTTGCGCCACGTTGCAAGGTGTGACGAGTACAGGCCCTCCCGACGCAGCAGAGCACCTACCTGTCCAGGTGAGGCTTCCGCCTCACGCAGAATGCGCAACTTGTACGCCGCATCGAAACGGCGACGCGTGGGTCTCTCCAACACCTCCGGATCCGGAGTGGGCGGTGGTGGCGTCGCAGTAGACGAGGTGTCTTCGTTACACTGCGAAGCCTCTCCCATCGTGACAGACGCACCACTACCGTTCTTGCCTGCCGTCGAGTCCATGTGCTTTCTCCCTCATGCTTCATCCTAATTCAAGCACCGGGGGTGTCTCACCTATTATAGGCACAAAGGGCTGGCCATGTTGGGCACACCACGTCGCCGCTTCCTCGTGGCGGTCGAACCGCAGGAGGCGAAGCCACCGGCCGACGCCGGAGACTCGAAGGTGGAAGTGGAGAACCTGAGTGCCGCCAGCCGTCGAAGCCGGAGAGAGCAGGCTCGGCGCATCGATCTCGGCCGTATTGAGGCATTGATCTACGAGGGTCATCAGCGTCCTCACACCCTCGAGGAATGCGATGCGATCATGGCCGTCATCCGGTTGTATGACAGCCTCCTTGAGCCAAGATACCGTGAAAAGCGCCAGGCCGTCCTTGACGAGGGTAGCGAAGAAGGCGACAACGGCGACACTGCTCTGGGCGACAAATCAAAACCTGCACGCCGTCCCGGCCATGGTAGGAACGGAGTAGACGACTTGACGGGCGCTACAAGGGTCGTGGTGCCCGTTACTGATGCAGGGCGTGCCGCACAGTGTCCGAGATGCGAACGAGGTCGAACATATCCCTGCGAATCCCGTGTGTTTACACACTTCTTCGCACAGCCACCGGTCTCGGCCACGGTCTATGAGCTCGAACGGACGAGATGCAATCTGTGCGGGGAAACGTTCCAGGCACCGAGGCCGAAGGACATGCCCGACAAGAAGTACGACGAGACCGTACCTGCCCTGCTCTCGACACTCGTGTATGGCTGTGGAATGGCCTTCTGTCGGATCGAAAAACCAGAGATCGCTGTGGGTGTCCCCCTTCCCGCGTCAACGCAGTGGGAGATCGTGAAGCGGGCAGCAGATTCTCTTCAACCAGTCTATGAGGCTCTCAAGAATGAGGCGGCCCAGGCGGACCAGTTCTATGACGACGATACGTCAATGCGCATCGTGAAGATGAAGCCTTCCAAGGAGGAGACGCGAACCGGAATACGCACGAGTGCGATCGTTGCGGAACTGGACAACGGCGTGAGGATCGGCCTCTTTGAGACCGGACGACAGTTGGCGGGTGAGAGCCTGGGCACCCTGCTCGTGCGACGTCAGGAGGGGTTGAAGAAACCCCGTCTGATGTGTGACGGCAGCACCCACAGCCTGCCGAAGGGGGAGTCCGGTGCGGAAATCGTGATCTCGAATTGCCTGGTCCACGCCCGGC
>JAJXVI010000083.1 GCA_021782195.1 bacterium
TCGCCCGCACGACCGAGCAGGCTGCCGATCAGCAAGCGCTGGCGTTCTCGTTTGATGGTCGTTCTGCGCCGCCCGTGCGCCAGGCGGCCTGCTATCTGACCCAGACCACGCTTCGCACGAAGGAGATCGTGCAGGCCAACATTCATCGCTCCCCTATCTTCAACGGCTCCATCGAGAGTCGGGGACCGCGCTACTGTCCGTCGATCGAAGACAAGATCATGCGCTTTCCCGACAAGGACTGCCACCCTGTCTTCCTGGAGCCTGAAGGGTTCGACACGAACGAGGTCTACGTACAGGGCATGTCGACCAGTCTTCCGCTCGACGTGCAGGTGGATCTCATCCACTCGGTCGTGGGTCTCGAGCGTGCGGAGATCATGCGTCCAGGCTACGCCGTTGAGTATGACTTTGTGGACCCCCTGCAACTGCTGCACACGCTGGAGCTACGCGCGGTGGAGGGGCTGTTTCTCGCGGGCCAGATCAACGGGACGACCGGGTACGAGGAAGCCGGCGCTCAGGGACTCCTGGCCGGAATCAACGCGGCGAGTCGCGTGCGCGACCTTTCTCCGCTCGTTCTCGGGCGCGCCCAGGCCTATATCGGCGTGCTGATTGATGATCTGGTCACGAAAGGTACGGCCGAGCCCTATCGTATGATGACCTCGCGCGCGGAGTTTCGCCTTACGCTGCGTCAGGACAATGCCGACGAGCGGCTCACGGAACAGGGACGTTCGCTGGGCCTGATCTCCGACGCCCGCTGGACCGCCTACCAGCACACCCGGCAACTGCTTGCAGGCGCGGAGGCGTGGCTGCGCGGCCGGCGCGCAAAACCTGCCGACTGCGTCGCGTTCGAGGAAGCCGGACTGGCCGTTCCCCCAGGCACCGCTTTCGTGGACGTGTTGCGGCGTCCGCAGGTGGCCTGGTCGGTGCTGTGCGCGGTCGATCCACATGCCCCCACGCTCGACGTCGAAACGGCGCGACGCCTCGAGGTTCGCATCAAGTATGACGGTTACATCGACCGTCAACGCCAGCAGGTTGAGCAGTTTCAGCGAATGGAGGAAGCGATGTTGCCCGTGGACGCAGACTATCCGACAATGACGTTCCTGTCGAACGAGGCGCGCGAGAAACTTGGACGCGTCCGTCCCCGCTCGCTGGGACAGGCCGCCCGCATCAGCGGTGTATCTCCGGCCGACGTGTCGATGCTGATGGTCTGGCTCGAACAACGGCGTCGCGTCGGATGATTGCTCGTCTGAGGAGTGAGGCGCGGGAATTCGGTGTTGCGCTCGACGACGAGGCGTGCAGTCGCTTCGGCGCGTATCTCGAGCTGCTCCTGGAGGCCTCGCGCCACCAGAATCTCACGGCGCTGCGCACCGCTGAGGCCGTCGTAGACCGTCTGTTTCTCGATGCGCTCGCCGGGGTTTCGCTGCTCGGTGACGAGTCGGGAGACGTGATCGACGTCGGAAGCGGCGGCGGCATTCCGGGGCTTGTGCTGGCAATTGCTTTTCCGCACCGTCGCATTGTGCTGCTTGACGCAAACCAGAAGAAAGTGACGTTCCTGCGCGAGGTGGCCTCGAAGCTTGCCCTTGATGCGGTCGAAGTGAGAAACGCGCGCGCGGAGGATGTTGCGCGTGATCCTGCTGCGCGTGAACAGTTCGGCGTTGCAACCGCGAAGGCGGTGGCGCATCTACGGGTTCTGGTCGAGTGGCTGGTTCCCCTGGTGCGTTCGGATGGCCTGGTGCTGTGCTGGAAAGGGCCGGCAGCGCGGACCGAAATCGATGAGGCGACAGCCGCACTGGCCGCGTTGGGTGCAACCGTCGCGCGCGTGGTTCCCTACCGCCTGCCGGACAGCGAGGAGCGCTTCCTGGTGTGCGTGCGACGAGTCGGGGACGTGGACGTGCGCTGGCCGCGCCGCGCGGGGATGGCGCTCAAGCGCCCGCTCATCACGTAGATTCGTGGAAGACCTCGTCTTCTTCGAGGAGCTCCTCCAGGACCTCGATCATGTCGAGCGGTTCACTCCGTTCGAGCTTCTCTCGCGTCTCTTCATCGACGCGGTGTGAGAGGAACTCGTCGCGCACCTCGTCGCGTGACAGGAGGCGTTCTACTTCAAGACAGACCTGCACCGTAGCCTGGGGCACCTCGGGTGCGTGCGCGATCTGGCGCGCAATGTCGACGGTTCGTCGTAGACAGCGGATGAGGTCGCCCTCGTCAAAGCCGATGTGCTCACGCATGGTCTCCCAGTCCACGTCGCCGCGTGCCCAGATCTGGGTGAGCCCTGCGTAGACAGGGTTGACCACGACGGGAATGTCGACCTCGTGCGCGCGCTGAAGGTGGTCTACCACGCGGGCGGTCTTCACGACTTCACGCAGGGCGTCGCTGGCTGCGTTCCCGGGCGCAGTCCCCAGAAACTCGGTGCGTCGAGTCTCTTCCGTCACAATGGATGTCAGCACCGCCGCGGCGTCCTCCGGGTGCAGGGCATCGAGAATGCCGCCTCGTGCGACCTCCGCGACCAGGAATACATTGGTCGCGCGGAGGGCGGCTGCCATGCGACCCGCGGCCGTGGGAACCGTGTCACGAAGGTAGTCGGCTTCCTGGAGCACGCTCACCAGATGCGTGAACTGGTTCCAGTACGGTGTGCTGATTCGCTTTGCGCGTCGCCGGGCCTCGGCGTACCGGTTCCGCGTGCGGTGCAGTTTCTGGTCCTGATGGCTGCACTCGTCCATGACCGCGCAGTTGTAGCACGGCATCTGGTGGGCAGCGTCGAGCAGGTCGCGGGCGTTGTCTTGCAGGGCGCGGGCAGCCTCGAGCACCTGCGCATCACGCGTGCGGCTGCCGTGGATGTCCTTCGCTTGACGTCGCAGGGAGCGCACCTGGTCGTAGAGCGCCTGGTATCGGAGAAGGTCTCCCGGTTCGTCCGGACACAGTGGATGTTCAAGTCGCTCGATTTCTGCGGCCATTGCCGAGAGTTCATCGGTCACGCCGGCGCTGTGTTTGCCTGCCACGAACTGGCCAAACGACTTCTCGAGGAGGGCGCGACATTCGTCAATGCGATGACGTTGCAGGAGGTTGAGGACCATTCCGTAGCTCGGTGTGAACTGGCTCACCAGCGGGTCGGCGCTTGCGCGTGCCAGGCGTGAGGCTTCTTCGACCGTTTCGCGGGGGTGCGAGAGCACCACGACGTTGCCGACCGAGTCCATCCCGCGGCGCCCGGCACGCCCTGACATCTGCAGGAACTCGCTTGCAGTCAGCGTGCGATGGCCTTCGTCGGTGCGCTTGCTGATGGCGGAAATGACCGTCGTACGAGCGGGCATGTTGATGCCGGCAGCGAGTGTCTCCGTGGCGAAAACGACCTTGACGAGGCCGCGATTGAAGAGTCGTTCGACCAGATTCTTCCAGGAAGGGAGCAGGCCCGCGTGATGTGCGGCAACCCCGGAGTACAGCGCATTCAGGTGCGGGTGGGACGACAACGCCGCATTTTCCGCCAGGGCCTCGGCGATGGCGTCGTGCAGTTCCTGCTCTTCTCGCGAGGTCAGGTAGAGCGTCTTGCTGGCGTGCTGAAGCGCTTCTTCACACCCTTTGCGTGAAAACACGAAGAAAATGGCCGGCAGCATGTCGCGGTTTTCAAGGGTCTTGCAGACATCGGACGTGTGGGGGCGGTCCGGACCGCGTTCCCGCCGCCGGCGGTCACCGGCCAGGCGTGGGCCGCGTTCGGCGTGCGCACCCTCCGTCTTGTGTCGAAGTGCGGGATTGAGTGTCTTCTCCGGCGTCAGCAATCGGTGCATGTGGGCGTCGAGGTAGAACCAGAAATTGAGCGGGACGGGACGATGCGTGCTCACCCAGAGGTCAGTCGGGCCGTGGACGTGCGCCATCCAGTCGCGCAGCTCATCGGCATTGGCGACCGTGGCGGAAAGGGCCACCAGCTGCACCTCGCGTGGCGCGTAGATGACCGACTCTTCCCAGACGGTGCCTCGTTCCACGTCGTTCATGAAGTGGCACTCGTCGAGGATCACGTAGCGGACGTCGCGCAGGTTTCGACTGACTTCCCCCAGCGACGTTCCGTACAGCATGTTGCGAAAGACCTCGGTCGTCATGACGACAACGGGTGCGTCGCGCAGAATCGAGATGTCTCCGGTCAGCAGGCCCACGTTCTCGGCGCCGAGGGCAGCACGGAAGTCGAAGAACTTCTGATTGCTGAGTGCTTTCAGCGGCGTGGTGTAGAAGCAGCGGTGACCGGCCGCAAGTGCGCGGCGCGTGGCGTATTCGGCAACCACCGTCTTGCCTGCCCCTGTCGGAGCACAGACGATCACACCGTGGCCGGCCTCGATTGACTCGATGGCGTTTTGCTGGAATGAATCGAGCGGAAACGGAAACAGGTCGCGAAGGGGAGGGAGGGTGGCGCGTGGCGGGTTAGTCACGGTTGGTTCTTCGAAGGCGCAAGAGTCCTTCCCTGTATTGTCGGCAGTTTCTGCGCAAACCTGGCGCGGAAGCCTGGCGGGGAAGCCTGGCGGGGAGGTCTGGCGGGGAAGGCCCGCGGAAGGCCCGCGGGGAAACCTTTCGAGAGGCGTGCGGACGCAGCGTGCCGATGTCGGCGGAAGCGGCGGACCGGCGACCGGAGAATCGATGCAGGAGGACGAGCGATGGCGGTTCCAATCGGACGTATCCAGCCTGTGAAGTCGGTGGCGTGTCCAAAGTGCCAGGTGGTGTTGTCGGAGAATGCCCTGCTGCTTGCACTGCAGGGGAAAGCGGTGCGTTGCGCGCGATGCCGCATGGAAATCCGCCTCTCGGAAGAGACGCGGGAACTCATCCGCAAGAGTCGTGCGCGTTCTTGACCGTCAGGGCTGTCAGGAACAGCGGGCGGGGAGGAAGAATATTCAATAGCGCGAATCACCTTGAGCCAGAATAGTTCTCGCACCGTAGCTTGACCCAGGCCGGTCGACAAAGCGAGTCACGAGGATGCCTGCTGCGACCGCGGGAACGCGCTGGCCAGACGGAGGTGTCACCCCATGGGGCGAATCCTTGCAATTGCGAATCAAAAAGGCGGAGTCGGCAAGAGTACGACGGCGGTCAATCTCTCCAGCGCTCTGGCCGAAGCCGGGCGGCGCGTGCTGGTGGTCGATGTGGATCCCCAGGGCAACACCACCAGCGGTCTTGGTATCGACAAGTCCGCGCTCGAGCGATGCATCTACGACGTACTGCTTGATACGTGCCAGATGGAGGCGGTTCTCGTTCCCACCGAGAACCCCAACCTGTCGCTGGCGCCGGCCACACTGCGCCTCGCAGGCGCGGAGATCGAGCTGGTCTCGGCAATTTCCCGAGAATCCAGGCTGGCTCGGGCCCTGGCACCGATGCGCAAGCGGTTTGACGACATCCTGCTTGACTGTCCGCCGTCTCTGGGGCTCTTGACCGTGAACAGCATGACTTCCGCGGACGGCGTTCTCATTCCCATCCAGTGCGAATTCTACGCGCTGGAAGGGCTCACGCAACTTCTCGACGTGGTTGCGCTCGTTGGGCGCCACCTGAACCCATCCCTCGCCGTGGAAGGTGTGGTCCTGACCATGGTCGACGGTCGCCTCAACCTGACCAACCAGGTCGCTGACGAGGTGCGACAGCATTTTGGTGATCGCGTCTACCGCACCGCGATTCCACGAAACGTCAAGCTCAGTGAGGCCCCCTCTTTTGGTCGGTCGGTGCTGGCGTATGAGCCTCGTTCCCGCGGTGCCGAGGCCTATCGAGAACTTGCAAAGGAAGTGATCGCACGTGAACAAGGCAACTCCTCGGAAGGTTCTCGGTCGCGGCCTGTCCTCGTTGATTCCGCTGGGTCCACGCGGAGAGGCGAGCGAGAGCGACTTTTCGCCGAACAACGGCGTGCACAATCTTCCGGTCGATAGGATCGCTCCGAACCCTCTTCAGCCCCGGCGCCAGTTTGACGAAGAGAAACTGGCGGAACTTGCCGCCTCGATTCGTGAGCACGGCGTACTGCAGCCCGTGATCGTCAGTCGCGCCGGTCAGGACTACCACCTTGTGGTTGGTGAGCGACGATGGCGCGCCTCACAGGCGGCGGGCCTGACAGAGATCCCTGCCCTCGTGCGTGAGTTTGCGGAGGCCGAAGGGCTTGAAGTGGCCCTCATCGAGAACATCCAGCGCCAGGATCTCAATCCGCTCGAGGAAGCGATTGCCTATCAGTTTCTGATGCGCGAGCACGGTCTGCGCCAGGACGACGTGGCGGATCGTGTCGGGAAGAGCCGCTCGGCAATTGCCAATACGGTGCGCCTGCTGAACCTGCCGGTTCCCATTCAACAGGATCTCGAGACGGGTGAGATCTCCGCCGGTCACGCGCGCGCCATTCTCGCGCTTGACGATGCGGGCACGCAACTCGGCGTCTGGCGGCGAGTGAAGACCCACGGCCTGTCTGTGCGTCAGACCGAGGCCTGCGTTCGCCACATCATCGAGGAGTCGGCCCGCGCGGGAGCGCGCAAGTCGAAACGACTGGCCCCGGAGTGGATTGACATCCAGGAGAATCTGCAGCGTCATCTGTCTGCCCAGGTGAAGATCAGACCACGTTCACGTGCAGCCGGCAAGATAGAGATTCACTACAGTTCACCCGAGGAACTTGACCGACTGATCCACAATTTGATGACACGCGGACCTTCAAACCGGCGCAATCGCCTCAGCGACGACCTGCTGTAAGCAGCAGAGGCAGTCCGCGATACGAAGGGTCCTGTCATGGCGCACATTGCACTGTTTCGCAAATACCGGTCGCAGAGCTTCAACGAGCTGAGCGGACAGGATCACGTTACCGTGACCCTTCGTAACGCCCTGCGCATGAAGCGGGCGGGTCAGGCCTATCTGTTCTGCGGCCCTCGGGGAACAGGGAAGACCTCCACCGCGCGCATCTTTGCCAAGGCGTTGAACTGTGTGGGGCCGGATCCCGCACACCCTCTGGTCGATCCCCCAGAACTACCGTGCAATGAGTGTGCCCTGTGCGCCCATATCACGGCCGGCACGTGTCTCGACGTCAATGAGATGGACGCCGCTTCCAACACCGGAATCGACAACATTCGCGAGGCGATCATCGGGAAGGTTGACTTCGCGCCGGTGGAAGGCCGGCGCAAGGTCTACATCATCGACGAGGTGCACAAGCTCTCGGGAGCTGCGTTTGCGGCGCTGCTCAAGACGCTTGAGGAACCGCCCGCGCATCTGGTGTTCATCCTGGCCACGACTGACCCTCACGATCTGCCCGCCACGATTGTATCACGCTGTCAGCGCTTTGATTTCCGGCGCATCACCCAGAACGAGACGGTGTCGCGACTGCGGTGGATCTGTGGGGAGGAAGCGCTGACAATCGACGACGAGGCGCTGGAAATGATTGCGGAGGCAGCCGATGGCAGTCTTCGCGACGCCCTTGTCATCCTCGAGCAGGCGGCTGCGTTTGCTGACGGTCACATTGGGGCCTCGGTGGTCGCCGGCCTCCTCGGCGTGACTGATCGCGCGGCGCTGTTCCGCCTGTGCGACGCGCTCCAGAAGCGCGACACGCCGGGGGCTCTCGAACTGCTCGACGCGCTCATTCTTGATGGGCGCGACCTCGTGGGGTTGACCCGTGACCTGCTTGCTCACGTGAGAGCCCTGCTGGTGATGAAAGTGGTTCGTGAGGCCAGGGCGCAAAGAGTCATCCTGAAGGTTTCTGACGAACTTCTGGCTCGCTTGCAGACTCAAAGCTCAGAAGCCGAACTGCCGTTCCTCTTGCGACTTTCGACGGTCCTGATGCAGCTCGAGCTCGAGCTGAAGAATCCGTCACACGCCCGCCTGAACTGGGAAATCGCAATCATTCGCGCGATCAGCGAACCTGTGGTCTCCGCCGTGGAGGCTCACCGCCCTCCGGAGGCGCCGGTCGCAGCGCGTGGAGGGGACGCTGGCGCTCCGGCTTTCGGTCGCGCGTCGTCCGCTCCCGGTGGCGACTTCCATCGCGGAGGGGACGCTGGCGCTCCGGCTTTCGGTCGCGCGTCGTCCGCTCCCGGTGGCGACTTCCATCGCGGAGGGGACGCTGGCGCTCCGGCTTTCGGTCGCGCGTCGTCCGCTCCCGGTGGCGACTTCCATCGCGGAGGGGACGCTGGCGCTCCGGCTTTCGGTC
>JAJXVI010000084.1 GCA_021782195.1 bacterium
GCGACTTCAGCGAAGCGCGGGCGCGACTGAAAACCGCGCTTGTCCTGTTTGCCCTGCTCGTGCTGGTGATTGCGCTGGCAGGTCCGCAGTGGGGCGTTCACCTCGTGCACATCGAGCGACGGGGAATCGACGTGATGTTTGCCGTCGACTGTTCCAGGTCGATGGACACTCCGGACGTTCCGCCCAGCCGTATGGAAGTCGCTCGTCTCGAACTGGGAGACCTTATCAAACAGCTTGCCGGCAACCGTCTGGGCCTTGTGGGATTTGCCGGAACCGCTTTCGTGTTCTGCCCGCTGACGCTGGATGTTTCGGCGACCAGCATGTTTCTTGACCAGCTCAACACGAGCGTGATGCCCATCCCGGGGACGTCGCTGGGGTCGGCGATTCGCACCGCGACCCGCGCGTTTCCGAGGGGTGACACGAACAAGAAGGTGATCGTGCTGTTGACGGACGGGGAGGACCACCACAGCCACCCGATCCAGGCAGCCAGAAAGGCCGCGAAGAACGGGGTCGCGATCTTCACCGTCGGGATCGGGACGACTTCGGGCCAGCCAATTCCCGAACGTGCGGCGAACGGAACCCTCTCGTACCTGCGTAACGCCAGCGGTCAGGTGGTGCTCAGTCGGCTCGACGAAACGACGCTGCGACGCATTGCGAAGTTGACGGGCGGGCAGTACATCCACGTCGACGGGACGGTTCCCGACGCCCTGGCGCCCATCGTCACCGCCGTGAACGGGGCCCAGAAGCGTGCGCTGGAGGAAACGCTGCAACGGCGATACATCAACCGTTTTCAGTGGTTTGTGTTTCTCGCCATTCTGGCAGTTGCCATTGAACGCTTGATTCCGACGCGTCGCACACCTGGGGAACCGCATGCCGGGCCCGCGCTTCCCACACATGACGTGCGGCGCGCTGTCGTGCGGGCATCTCACCCCCGTGGCGCGAGGCGAGACTGAAAGATGCGGACCGGAGAGCAGGTGGTAGAGTGAACGTGCGTGCCAGATTTCGCGGGCAAACTGTTTCCGAAAGGGAAGGGGAGCGTGCGCTTCCTCGCGGACAGCGTGGTTTGCGAATCGTTGGATGGAGAATCCGACGCGCGCTCCTGATGTGCATGATGGGGGCTGCGCTCACGGGGGTGGCCTGCGGTCGCGGATACGCATCGCCGGCTGTGGGGCCGTCCGGGCGAGGCGTTTCCGCCGTCGCTCCTCACGCTGAGGTCGTGCCCCATCACGTCGTGGCGCCCCCGAGCGCCTCCCCGTGGTGGGACAGATGGGTTCGACCCTGGGCAGACTTTCGCTTCGTGCGCACGATGCAGCGTGGTCAGGAGTCGTATGAGCGCGGTCACTATCAGGCCGCGGAGAAGGCATTTGGATCAGCAGGCGCGCTTCGGCCGAATTCCGTGGCGGCCCGGGAGGCACAGGGCGAGGCGCTCTATCGTGCGCGAAAGTATGCCGAGGCGGCCCGGTGTTTCCAGCAGGGACTGGAGGCTGCGCCTCGCGGCGCGCGTGACCGCCTTGCCTACAATCTGGGAAACGCGTTGTATCGTCAGCAGAAGTTGCCGGAGGCTGCGAGCGCGTACGAGAAGGCGCTGCGGTGGAACGAGAATGACGGCGATGCACGCCACAACCTGGCGCTTGTCCTCGAGAAACTCCAGAAGCAGCAGAACAAGCAACAGAAGCAGGACCAGCAGAAGCAGAACAAGAGCCAACAGAAGCAGGACCAGCAGAAGCAGAACAAGAGCCAGCAGAAGCAGGGTAAGCAGAAGCAGAACAAGAGCCAGCAGAAAGCCGGTCAGGGGAAGAAACAGCAGCAGTCAGCGAAGGGAGCGGTCCAGAAAAGGCAACCGCACGGAAAGCCGTCCCCTGCGCACCGATCTGGCGCGAAGCACGGTGCGAAGCACGGTGCGAAGAAAGGGCACGTCCCCTCGACCGCAGTCGGGAAACGCGCCCCGGCGCGTTCCGCCCGGATGACACCGGCGCAGATGGCGCGCGCGGCACGGCAGGCACGCCGACGCAATACCGAGCGGATCCTGCAGTACTTCCAACAGAAGGAACGGGAGAGCCGGGATCTTCCAACACCGACCGCTCCCAACATTCCGCCTCCAGGAGGAGCCACGTGGTAAGTACCAGGATCCTGTGGCCGCAGATTCGTGCTCGATTCCGCTCGTTGCGACTGCCCGGGATGCGCCTGGGGAAGGGCGGGGTCGCGATTGCCCGTGCATCCGTCGCGAGGCCGATTCTGTTTCTCGCCATCCTGTCGCTTTGCGCTCTATCTGCGGCGACGGGACCCGCGCGTGCTCAGGGTGCTTCCCAGATGGAGGCGACCCTCGACCGGAATGTCATGAATGTTGGCGATACCGCGACGCTCAAAGTACGGATTCAAGGCGCGGGACAGAACATCAGCGACCCCGTCATCCCGCCCGTTCCCGGCCTCAGCGTGACCGAGTCTGGACGTTCCCAGAATGTCATGATTGTGAACAACACGGTGTCGGTGAGCCTGGAAATTGACTACGCTGTTACGGCGACGCGTCCCGGTACGTGCACCGTTGGTCCGATTACGGTGCAGGTGAACGGTACCACCATGCAGGCTCCACCCCTGCAATTGAAGGTTGTGGCGGGTGGCGCCGGATCTTCCGGGGGGGGTGGAGGTGCTGGCGGTTCGGGTGGTTCCTCCAATCCCGCGATACCGAACCTTCCGCCTGGCATCTCCTTGCCACCCCTTCCCCCGCCGATGGTCCTGCCACCGTCCTCACAGCCGCCTGGATGTGCAAACCCGCCCGTGCCTGCTGGTGCGCGACGACCGGGCCCCGCCTTCCTGACAGCGAAGGTCGACAACCCGAAGCCGTTCGTCGGTCAGCCGACGACGTTCATTCTGCGCTTCTACCACGTGCGCGGGGTGCGTCTTGTCCAGAATCCGCAGGCACCCAACACCACCGGCTTCGTGAGCCGCAACTTGCCGCCCACTCGCCTGTATCAGACCCGTATCGGCGGGCGCGACTACACGGTCGAGGAACTACGCTTCGCACTCGTGCCGACTGCCTCCGGGACCTTTCACATCGGCTCCATGAGCCTCGACTGCATGGTGCCGATGCTCGCTTCAAACGGTGAGGACGGATGGCCGCCGCCCATGTTTTCGCCGACCACGGAGGAGAGGCTTAGCAGTCCGGCCGTCACCGTGACAGTTCGGCCTGTCCCGACGGCCGGTCAGCCGTTGACCTTCACGGGAGCCGTCGGAGAGTTTACCATGACCGCGCATCTCGACCACACGACGCCCCGCGTCGGACAGCCCCTGAACCTCGAGGTCGACCTGACCGGAAACGGATTCCCGGATCTTGTCCAGGCCCCCACGATGCCCACGGTCGCCGGGTTGAAAGCCTACGACCCCGTCGCGACCAGCCACATCACGACCCGTGACCATCGTATCGGGGGAACCCGCCAGTTCACGTACGTGCTGGTGCCGACGCAGTCCGGTCGTTTGAAGATTCCGGCGATTCCTTTGAGTTGCTTCGACCCGGTGGCGCGCACCTGGTACACGTTGCGGACCCGACCGATCGCGATTGACGTGGCGCCAGGAGTCGCATCTTCACCGTCTCCAACCGCTGCTTCCGCGCCTTCGGACGGCCTGCGTCCCGACCACACGGTGACCTCGTTTCAGCGTCCTCACAGCCTTTTGCGCTCGCGGATCTTCCTGACCCTGCAACTGCTGCCTCCTCTGCTCGTGCTTGGCGCGCTTGTTGCGTGGGGTCCGCGTCCTCGCTGGCGCGTCGCGCGTCGTCCCCGTAAGGGCGCAGCACTGGCGCAGGCAGAGTTGCGTCTGCGCGAACTGACCCACCACGCCGATCTGGCTTCGGCCCCGCCCGTGATTCATGCCTATCTGGCGGCTCGACTGGGGCAACCCGTGAGCGGTCTGCGGGAGGACGAACTGCTGAGGCTGCTACGAGAGCGCGGCGTCCCCGAGGGGGTGACCGTGGAACTGTCGCAGATTCTGAACGAGGCGGCCCGCGCGCGGTACGCGGGTAGTGCAGGGGAGGAGCGCGGGCCTGGCGTGGGTGCGAGGGAACATCTGCAGGCTGCATCTCGTCTCCTTTCGCTGATGGAAAGGAGCCTGTCGTGAAGCCTCGATTGAAACGATCTGGCCGAAGGCCCTGCACCTCGTCGATCCTGGCCGTCACCTCTCGCGCGTGCGACGCCATGTCGCCGGCCGAGGTGCTTACTGTTGTCCGCCAGTTGCGCCGTCATTCCCCGGAGCACGAGGGTTCGGTTGGGGAATGGTCCGAGGAGGCCGACACCGTGCGTATCCTCGAGTCCTGGCAGGACGCGGAAGCGCTCTCGCTCCAGGAGGTCTGGGTCGACTTCCACACACTCTCTCCGCATCTGTACCTGACTCGTCCGAGTCGCTCGCGTCACGACTTCCTGACGCGCTGGCGCGACCGCTGGCGGGGCACGGGGACCACGGTCCTGGTTGCGCTCGTTGCATTCACCGTACTCCTGGCGACGCACGCTGCCTGCGCGCAGCCGACTGCGTCGCCCGCTCCGGCTGGGGCAGCTTCGCCCGCTCCGGCTGGGGCAGCTTCGCCCGCTCCGGCTGGGGCAGCTTCGCCCGCTCCGGCTGGGGCAGCTTCGCCCGCTCCGGCCGCGGTCGACACAAACGCCGCGTTGTTCGAGGAGGCGGGGAAAGCCAGTCGTGCCGGTCAGTGGGAGGAGGCCGCCTCAGATTTCAGGGAGCTCGTGAAGCGAGGGGTGAACGACGCGACCGTCTGGTATGACCTGGGCAACGTCTGCTCTCGCCTCGACGACCCCGGACGTGCACGCGCCGCCTACGAGCACGCGTTGCTCCTGACGCCCCGTGACCCCGACCTGCGCGCAAATCTGGCGCGTTTGCGCGCACGCCTGGTCGATCAGGAGCCGGATGAGGACGCTCTCATGCACCTCGTACGCCTCTTCACCGTGAATGAACTGGCGGTTGTGACCGCCGTCACCTGGTGGCTGGTCGCGATTGCCACGGCAGCCTGGATTCGCGCTCGCCGTTCGGGTGCGCGTGGCGGGGCGGGCGTGGCTGCGACTGTATGTCTTCTGGCGTTCCTGGTCAGCGGGGGGATGCTCACGATGGCGCGTCGGAATGCCCGCGACGAGGCGGTGGTCATTCCCGGGTCGGTGCGTCTGCACAACGGTCCCAGTCGTGACGACGCTGCTGGCATCGACCTGCACGCTGGGACGCGGGTGCAGGTGCTGGGGACTTCGGGCGACTGGCGGGAAGTTGGAGCCTTCGACCGCGTGCGGGGTTGGTTGCGTTCGGAGGAGATCGAGCAAATCTGACGTTGCGGGGACGCTCCGCGTGACGTGGGGAGGGGAGCGAGGATGCTTTGTGTTGAGTGAGGACGCTCCGCGGGCGTGTATTGCTGAGGTCTCCTGCATCGAAGGACGTGTTCGGGGCAGGAGACGAGACCGACCACGGTCATACGCTCCGTGGCGGAGGGTGATGGACCGCACCCAGGGGCATCATGGAAACGTAGAGGAGGAATGCGTATGCACGAGACGCTGCAGCCGACCCTCATTACAGGTCGCTTTACCGTCGAGGAGCTCGAGCACCTGGCTGGAACGATCATCTGGCCTCGAAGTGTGCCTGAGACGGTCGATATGCGCGACCGCGCCGAACTGGCGCGTCTGGTCGAACTGGCGCGCGATTACATCGAGAAGACCCATAATGCGTTCGCGGTTGACCTGGTGGACAGCCAGATCGTCAACGTCGTCACGCGCTGAATGATGTAGAGGCAGGGACCGATCGCTCTCGCCATCTGGCACGGCGGACGTCTTCCTGCCTGCATTTTTTTTGGCCGCGTCGCGCGTCGGAACGGGGCGGCGTGTGGCGCAAATACGGTGTGCTCGTGAAAGGCACGGCCTTCGGAGCGCTGGGACCAGTTGCAAGTGGGTGCGGAATTGAGTATCATTCATTGGTCGAGGTGTCGTTTGACGCGTCACCTGCCCTGTATTGACTGGCGCGACCCAGAAGGTTGCGAATCCAGAATGACGGCGAGGAGCTTTGCGGGATGGAGCCTCATTCCCCGGCTCCCTCTTCTGCCCGCGGAAGAGGGAGACGTACTGCGCGACCGATTCGGTCGCTTGTTGCGGTTGCAATCACCCTGATCTCGCTTATCTATGCGTATGCGGGCGCCGCTGGCGCGAGGCCAGTTCCGGGTCCACTGCCCACGGCGGAGATACCAAACTTTGCCAACTCCTCTCTGGTCGACTTCTCGTACTTGCGCTCAAAGGCCCCGCACGGTTTCTTGAAGGTCGGGCCGCAGGGGACCTTTGTCTGGCGGATGCGTGGTGGGCGACGTGCAGGCAAGGTCGTACGGGTTCGTTTCTGGGGTGTAAACGTCTCTAACAAGAGCCTGTGGATTCCACACGCCGAAATCGACCGCGCCGTTGACGCACTGTCTCGCTCCGGCGTGAATCTCGTGCGGTTCGAGGCGCTCGACTCGATCGGTGCGCTCCTCGACATTCCCGGCCATCCGGGCAGTCGCACGCTGAACCCTGAGAAGTTTGATACACTCTGCTACTGGATCTATCGAATCGAGCAGAAACACATCAACTATTACTTCGACCTGCTCGACTTTCGCGTGTTCACGCCTCAGGATGGCGCTGACATCGTCACCAATCGGGGCGCTCGCCCATACGCTGTCTTTGACCCGCGGCTCATCACGTTGCAGGAGGAGTATGCGTCGGAACTCCTCACAACCGAGAACCCGTATACGCATCTGCGTCCTGTCGATGACCCGCACCTCGCGCTGATGGAAATCTGTGACGAGCACGGCTTCTTCATCAATCCACAGGGCCTGGATCGCATGGTTGAACCGTACCGTTCGCGACTCCAGGAAATGTGGAACCAGTGGCTGGTCAAGCAGTATCAGACTCGAGATGCGCTGGCGGCAAAGTGGGGGAGTGACCTCGGGCCTTCCGAGGACCCGCTCAAGGGGACTGTCGCTCCGCCCACGCTTCCGGATGATACCGGAGGCATACGCGATCCGGCCACGATGACCCCCCGTCTGACTGACACGGTGGCCTTTCTCTATGAGGTCCAGCGGAACTATTTTCACACGATGATGACCTACCTGCGTTCCATCGGTCTGCGGATTCCGGTGACGGCGGTGGTTTCAAACGACGTCGCGCCCGACCTTGCCTCGGTGGCCTCCGAGTGCAACTTCCTGGCGGAGAACTTCTATGCCGACCATCCTCGTTTCAGCGGCAAGATGTGGGTGGGGAAGTATCACTTTCGCAACACCAACCAGTTGTGCGACGGCAGCCCGGGCGGGTTTGCCCCTTACACGGCCACGCTCCGCTGGGAGCACAAGCCCGTGGTGATACGGGAATGGGGAACGGTATGGCCCAACCGATATCGAGCGGGGAGTCTTCCGGAAGCACTGGCCTACGCCAGCTTGCAGGACTATGACGGTCTTCTTCTGTTTGCCTACAAAACACGCGAGTATGCGAATTCCCTGACCTACTTTGGCTTCGAAGCCGATCCAACCGTGTGGGGGCTCTACGGACTCGGAGCGCTGGCGTACCTGCGCCACGACATCTCTTCTGCTTCCAGTCACGTCGAGTTTGCGTATACGCCGCGGTCGCTGTTCACGTTTCCGAACGGTGGCAGTGACGCCGACCGCCTTGCGTGGATCATGGGGCTTGATCGCGAAATTTCCGACGAGCCCCCGGCCTTGCCCGTACCGACGGGTGCTCCCAAGGACCTGCTGGCCGACCTGGCTGACCACCTTGAACTGGACCTGCCCGTTTTTCCCCGTTCGCTCTCAGACCTCCTGACCTCACTGGGCTACAGCCCGACTTCTGTGGTCCAGGCGGTGGAGAGCGGCGTTTACACGAGCTGTACGCAACAGATCACACTCGACACGCACGCTGGGAGGCTTCTCATCGGCACTCCTCGAACCTGTGCCGTGGCGGGGAATCTCCAGAGTTCGCAACCACTGGTCGCCGGGGTTTTGTCGGTCACGAGTGTCAGTCCCGTTGGAACCGTCATGGCGGTCTCGCTTGACGGTCGTCCGCTCGGGAAGTCCCGACACTACATCGTGAAGATGGTGACCGTGGCGGAAAATACGG
>JAJXVI010000085.1 GCA_021782195.1 bacterium
ACATCGCATGAACCGCGACGATGTTTGGATGCTGGAAACGTGCAACCGTACGGGCTTCGTCCAGAAAAGCCTGGCGATCCCGGCGAAACTCCGACGTCGAGTAGAGGCGATTCGGGGTGATCCGCCCGGTGACACGCATGCAGTTCGTGGGGAGGAACTCCTTGATGGCCACATTCCGGCCCAGGAGTTTGTCGTGCGCCAGGTAGGTAACCCCGAACCCTCCCTGACCAAGCACGCGCACGATGGAATAGGACGTGCCCTGGAGAAGCGTTCCTGGGGACAGAACCTCCTCGGTCGCATCGGCAGTCGCGGACGCCCCGACGGGCTCGGAAGGCTCGGAAGGCGAGGAAGGCGAGGAAACGGCCCCCCCGACCGCTTGGCCTTTCCCCCGCGGTGACGTCTTCTCGCTCCCTCCAGTCGGTGTACGGGGTCGCAGTGGCGTGCCACACCCCGTACACCACTGACGTTCATCGGAGACCTGCTTCTGGCATGAAGGGCAGATCAACACAAGCCCCTCCCGGACACTGGACAGAGAGGGGGCGCGTACGTTGGAAAAACGGTTGCCCGCTGAAAACACATGCTTCGGTCAGTACTCAAGGCGAAAACCAGCATGTTCATTCGGTGTTTCCGACTGCAGCCCTTCCGCACTCAGCAACGGCCCCTGTCGCCCCTTCGTCGCCAGGGTCATCCCCCGAAAGTTCACAGAAACTGAAAGAGCCGCCTCCCATGCTTCGGGGAGACGGCTCTTCGTCAGCAGACTAGCGCTGCTTACGGCACTTGCTGAGCACCAGCTTTGCGTGCCGGGACTTATTCCCTTTTCTCATGGGGTCACCTTTCGGTCTTGAGACCTGGTCGGGTTGTTGTTCTTGTTTGTTGGTTGGGCCTGTCAACGACCGCGCACTGTCGCGCGGGCGGCTGACCGGGTCGAGGTCGGCCGTACAGTTCCATACGATCCTGCACGGCGTTCAGGCGGCTCAACAGGTGAGGCAGTTTCGTCAGTTCTCATTCAATCCGAGTCTGCCCACACGCTTGCGCAACGGGATTCAACCATCCCCCGTTCGTCGCGCTTCGATACTTCTCACGCATCAATCACGTGACGCCGCATTACTGCAAGTTCCAGACGTGGTCGCCTGTCACACTCCTGTCGTCTGGACACCCATCCGTATATCGGCTCTCGAGCCCTCACTGTGAACTTTCGCGACACAAATGTCTTTCCCTTCTTCACAGACACAAAAAAAAGGAAATTTCCTCCGGATGCGCTTCGCTGGAGTCCGGACGCGCTTCCCCAGGAGCCCGGACGCGCTTCGCGAAGACCCCGTCCGCACACAGGGCAGTCCGAACCGAATCAAAACCAATGTGGAACAGATGGTGATATCAACTCACGCTGCCCGAACCCTCCGGCTGGCTGATTGCGCTGGCGCTGTGCAGCGTCGGCTGTGGATTCAGACGTCAGGACGCGTAGCCCCTCACTGCGAATGACCCCTCACTTCGTATAACCCGTCAGTTCGACGTATCCGTTCCCGTAAGCGCGACCACCCGAAAGCACGCGCACCGCGCCCTCCCAGTACACAAACGACAGCGGCAGCTCCTGATCCCGTAGCCACGGCACCACTTCGAGGTCGATACCCGCGGCGGGAACCCGCACACGCCAGCGCGATGGATACACGGCCTGACTCCGAGGACTTGTCCAGTGATCGGTTGCAACGACTGAAAAGTCGCCAACGCCCAGGTTTCGTTTATTGCCGTTCGGTGCCACAAGACTCCCGCAGGAGGCTGGATCGATAGACCCGTCACGACGACGCAGACGATACACCATGAGATCGCGACCGTCGGCCAGTTGAAGTGCAAACCAGTCCCAGCCGGTTTCATCCGGCCCCAGCGCACTCGTGCTCCACTCGCGGTCAAGCCAGCTCAGCCCCGTCACAGCCATCGGCCCATCGCCCAGGCAAACCGTGCCCGTGGTACGTAGACGCGGCAGGGAATAGTAGTAGGAGGCGTTGCCAGGCGTGTCGCTCTTGCGCGAAAGGCCGTGGTCCCCTTCCAATACGGGAGGGGTCTCGGGGGAGAGGTGAAGGTCAATGGAAACCTTCCCGTGTCGCGCCACAAGATGGGAGCCTCCCGGCTCCCTGTGCATCGACCATGACTCCACCCACGCGTCGAATGACGTTGCACGCTCACCCGCCGTGGCCCCAGGACTGGCTTTCACGGCACGCGCACCGGCCAGTCCCAGAGCTCCCCGACTCCAGCGTTCCGCCGCATGGAACCTGCCGTGACTCACGTCGGTCACACAGAAGTGCGCAAAGTAGACCTGGGAGGTCGCCCAGTCAACGTGACGGTGCACCGGACGCGCCGTAAGAGCACGGCGAAAAATCGTAAGCTGATATCCGAAATGGCGACCGGACGAAGTATCCAGATTGCCTGTGTCGTACCACCACTCGGTCTGGAATCGTGGGTGCGGCCCGGCGTCGTGTGGAAACACGAACTCGCAAACTGTCAGAGCACGCAGAAAGCCGTCCGTCCCGCGGTCAGAGGCGAGGGCGTCCACGATGCTCGCACCACGAACCCGTCCGCCCTCCGTCACGGCAGACCTTCGCAGGCCAATGAGCAAGAGAAGCGCAATCCCGAAGATCACCACACCCGTCCACACTCGTCTCACTCGTGTAAACCCTCTCTCTCACACGGGCCTCCCGCCGTTCTCGGCACGGCGAGCGCGCCTCCGAAAGCGCGGCGCAGCAATCCTTCCGTCAAACCGTTCCACGGGCTCATTCGACGCGCAACGCCTCCGCCGGCCGCATACGCGAAAAGCGCCACGCCGGATACACGCCAGCGAGCACCCCTGCCGCCGTTGCCAGGAGCAACGCCGATACGAACTGCCACGGGTGCGGAAGAAACGCAAACGTCCAACCGAAGGAGCGCGGGTTGACCACGAACACGAGGGCCCACGCCAGCGCCCAGCCTGGAAGCAGCGCAAGAAGCCCCGCCAGGAAACCGAGCATGCCCGTCTCCAGGACGATCCCAGCCGCAAGCTGACGAACCGTCACTCCGACAGCCCGCAGCGTCCCGATCTCCCTGCGCCGCTCCAGTTGCAGGGCCATCAACGTCCCCAGCAGGCCGATCACGGCCACGAAGGTCACGAGCCCGCGGAGGGCGCTGGTAATGGCAAAGGTTCGGTCAAACACCTCGATGGCCGACTTCCGCAGACCGCGGTTCGACATCACTTCGAACGCCATTCGTCCGCCCAGGCGCCGACGCAACATCGCTGCGAAGACGTCCGGGTCCACGCCGTGGGAAAGGCGCAGGGCAATCGACGACACCTCGCGGTCGTTCCACCAGCGATGATATACAGGCGCCAGCATCGTCACGATCCCGGCCTCTGTCCCGTAGTCGTAGTAGACACCCACCACCGGGAAAGAATGGACGCCGTGGTCGGTCGGAAGCTCGAGCACGCTCCCCGGTCGCACAGGATGACGCCAGGCAAACGGCTGGGAGACGATGACCGCCCCCTGCTGCAGGCGCTTCCCGACGTCCCCTTCGGTCCACAGAAAGCGACGCGTGCGTGACGGATTATCCGTCACCGCAAACACGAAGAGCATTCCGTAGCGAGTTTCCATGCGCACGTTCCGGGCAGTATCCACCGAGCGCACGCCAGGCAGCCGGCGCAACGCCTCCACCGTGGCCACGTCGAAGCTGTCATAGCGACTGGCCGTCCCCGACGGAGTCGTCACGTACACGTCGGCCGCCAGCACGGTACCCAGCCAGTCGACCACAGTCTGGCGGAAGCTTCCCACCATCACATCGATCCCGATGATGACGGAGATGGCCACCATCAAAGCTGCAACAGCCACAGCCGTGCGCGACAGCGATCGCACGACATTGCGTGCCGCAATTCGTCCAACGATCCCAA
This sequence comes from bacterium, assembly GCA_021782195.1. Classification (GTDB taxonomy): domain Bacteria; phylum Vulcanimicrobiota; class Xenobia; order RGZZ01; family RGZZ01; genus JAJXVI01. The sequence goes on from JAJXVI010000085.1 coordinate 3,905, forward strand.
AAAGTCGCGTCGCAAGCCACGCAAGGGGCCGCATCACGACGACCACCGCGAGCGGAACCAGCAACGCGACTCCCACGAACTCCAGTGTGAGCCCGCCGAAGGCAAGTTCCATGCTGCGCGACGGCAGCAGCAGGAGCGTCCAGCCCGCGGCCGTCCCCCCCACGCCCGCAAGCGTGAGCCACGGGACGGCGCGCTGAACCCGTCCCTCCAGCGTCGAACGGCGCAGCACGCCCACCGGCGCCACCATCGTCGCTTCCCAGGCTGGCACCAGCGCCGACAGGAGCGACGCGGCCAGACCGACGATCGTCCCCTTGAGGAGGCTCTGCGTGGAAATACGCGTGTCGGTCACGGTCAGCACGAAGTACAGGTCGTTGATGGTGCGGGTCACCAGGCCCACCGCCGCCCTCCCGAGCAGCACGCCGAGCAGGAGGCCGCAAGTCGTGCCCAGCACACCGAGCACGAGCGTCTCAAGCACAATCCACGAGAAAATCTGCTGGCGCGTCACGCCAAGCGCACGCAGTATTCCAATCAGGGAACGCCGTTGAACCACGAAGAACGTGACCGTGTTGTACACGAGAAAAATGCCCACGACCAGGGTCAGCAAACTCACCGCCTGGAGGTTGCTCTCGAAGGAGTCGGTCAGTTGCTCCAGGGCGCTGGCGCGACGGTTGACCGACTCGACGCGTAGACCCGGCGGCAGTTCGCGGCGGATCTGGTCGCACCGGGCGCGTGAGTGGACGACAAGATCGATGGAGCTGATGCGATGCGGTTGCGAGAAGACCTCCTGTGCCGTGGAGATATCGGCAATCAAGAGGCCTGAAAGGGCACGGCGGGTCAGGTCGTCGTGCGCGTCCAGAAGCCCCACCACGCACAGGCGCACGATACGCGAACCGCGCTGCACGTTCAGGAAATCCCCGCTGCGCACGTGATATCGCTTTGCAAGGTCGGCGGAAAGCAACACCGTCTCCGGCGTGGTCAGCAGACGGGTGAGATCCCCGACCGGCGTCACGCCACCCTTACCGGCGAGATAGCGGCGGAACGGTCCCTCGGCAAACGGGTCGATGCCAAGCAAACGCATCATTCGACCGTGAAAAGTAAGGCACGACACGTAGTCATCGAGAACGGGTGCACAGTCGGTGAGTCCCAGATCCACGCGAAGGTGGCGATACACAGCATCCTCGATGCCCCCCGGACCCGCCACGATGCGGTGCGTGGCAGCGCCTCCGAGGCTCTCCACCGTCAGTTCCAGGGAGCGGCGCGCGCTGTCGTTCGCAATGTCTATCGCAACCACGACCGCCACGCCAAGCGCGATTCCCAGTAGCAGCAGCGCACACTGCAGACGGTGGTGGACAAGGTAGCGCAGGCTCAACCGCAACAGTCGCAGGATCATCCCACGTTGCGCTCGCAGACTCCCGCGAAGGTCACGAGCGGGCCGGCTCGAGGCGGCCGTCGCGCACCGTGTAGACCGCGTCGGCGAGCGGCGCCGCTTCCAGGCTGTGGGTCGCCATGATGAGGGTCTTGCCCGACGCTCGGGCAAGGGCCATCAACAGGTCAAGTACCTGCTGACCGGTCTGCGCGTCCAGATTCCCGGTCGGCTCGTCGGCCAGGATCACGTCGGGGTCGTGCGCGAGTGCACGCGCAATGGCAACCCGTTGCTGCTCGCCACCACTGAGCCGGTCGGGCATGGCGCGCTCACGTTCTGCGAGACTCACACGGGAGAGCCAGTCGCGGGCGCGGTCCCGTGCCTGACGGGACCCCATCCCTGCCAGTTCCTGCGGAAGCATCACATTCTCCAGCACGTTGAGGGTAGGAATCAAGTTGAAGAACTGAAAAACGATCCCGATGCGGTCACGTCGAAACAGCGTTCGAGCCTGCTCCCCCAGGCCTGTCAGCACCGTATCCCCGACGGTCACCCGCCCTTCGTCGGGCACGTCAATGCCGCTCACCAGGTTCAGCAGGGTGCTCTTTCCCGAACCGCTCCGGCCGAGAATCACCGTGCAGCGCCCGCCCTCGAAGCGAACGCTGGCCTGTCGGAGGATGAAGTGGCGCGCACCACCCTCCTCGTAGGTCTTCGTTAATCGGTCAAGCTGTACCGCGACGCCACTCGCCGCGACAACTCCGACGAGATCGTTTCCCGTGTTCACATGGCTTGCGTTCGAAAAGCGACCACGAAAGGCCTGCCGGCTGCGCGCGCTTCGGGCGGAGATCCGTCCCCGAACACATTCGTAGCCACACGCGACGCCGGTCGAGAGGGGGAAACGCCGGAGACGTCCAAGAGGCCGCAAAGTGACGACGTTGCAACCTCTTCGCCGGATTGTCAATCGCCTGGTGGGCATGTTGCCCGCACCGCTTTCAGATCTCAGCGTGCGCTGTGTTGCCTTCTGCCGACGCGTCCTCGTCGGGCCGCACGTGACAGCCTACGCGGTGCGCACGCCTGACGGCCTGCTTCTCTTCGACGCGGACGACGATTCGGTGGGCGGAGGGCTGCGCCTGCACGGAGAGTGGCAACCTCAGTGCGTGGCAGCGCTCGGAAGAGTGACCCGCGCCGACTCCCGTGTGCTGGTGATCGGCGCACACGTGGGCAGCTTTGTTGTTCCACTCGCACGACGCGCCCACAGCGTGACCGCACTGGAACCCACGCCCGCAAGTTTTGAACTGCTTGTCGCCAACGTTCGCCTGGCCGCAGCCACCAATGTCATCCTCCACGGCTGTGGTGCCAGCAACTACAACGGGAAGGCAACTCTTTTTACAACGCAACGCAACCGCGGCGGTAGCCGTCTGCTGCAACGTCGCCCTCGTGGACGTGAGCAGCAACACTGTTTCACGGTCCCCGTGCATCGGCTTGATGATCTTCTTGACGGACAGACCTTCGACGTCGTGATGATGGATGCCGAAGGACACGAACCCGAAATCCTGGACGGCGCAACGAACTTGATGAAGGATGCGCACGCCTGCTTGATCGAGGTTCACGGCAGTTTCTTGCAGGATCGACCGCCCCAGGTCCTCAAGCAGTTCGCACGACAACTGTCTGAAATTTTCTCCTGTGGTCGGGAGGTCTCGCCTGAACCGGGGCTTTCAGGATGGTTTGACACGCGCGACCTGCTTGAAATCCTGCGCGTGGTGGCCGCGCAAAACAGGATCACCGACTTCCTCCTGCTCAGGGAGCGCTCGCGCTGGGACGAGGCGGAAGGCTGATCCGCGGAAGGTCACGCGAATCACCGCTTGCGCGCGCGTCCCCGTCCCCCACACACGCGGCTTCACTGCGGAGAGCCCGCGGGGATCGGGCTTGCAGGGGGCGGCAAGGAGGCGGCGTGGGGGGTTGAGGCCGTCGTGGGGAGCGGCCCGGGCGAGGACGGCAGCGAAGGGGGCAGCGGCGATGCGGGGACGTTCACCGGCGTGGCGGGCGGCAAGAACGGCGCGGGCGATGGGGAAGCGCTGTCGTCGGGCGTGGGCGACGCCGCACTCGTGGAGGAGGACGGCGCGGGTGCCGGCACCGGGGCCGGTGCGCTCGCGCCGACAACGTGCAGATAACAGTAGCGCGTGGGCACCTGATACCAGGGGAACGTCTTCATTTCCACGTGCGGACACAGGGTCGTGGCAAGTTCTCCACTGTCCCGGCAGATTGCCACCGTCACCTTGCCTGACGCACTGGCACCAAAATGGCGAATCGGCATCTTTCCCACCACGGCCTGCATGAAGTTGCGCCAGATGGGAGCCGCGACGTCACCACCAAAGGTACCGTACATCGCGGTATCGTCATCGTTGCCCACCCAGACCGCGGCGGCCATCTGGGGGACAAAGCCACAGAACCACGCGTCACGATGCTGATCGGTGGTCCCCGTCTTGCCCGCCGCGGGCCGACCGCCGGGCAAGCGGGCCAGATAGCCCGTGCCACCGTCCACCACGCTCTTCATCATGTCGGTCATCTCGGAGACGGCGATGGGCGGCAGAATCCTCTGGGCAGCGGGGTGACGGTGATCTTCGAGAACCTTGCCACTGCGGCCAAGGACCAGCTTGATCACGGTGGGGGGCACACGCAGACCCCCATCCGCAATCACGCCGACGGCACTGGCCATGTCGAACGGCGACTGGCTCGACAGAGTGATGTTGTTGTGCTCGATGATCAGCGCGCCGACGTTGCGCAAGCGCGAGAACGACACACC
>JAJXVI010000086.1 GCA_021782195.1 bacterium
GCCTCGACTTCTTGCCCGTCAGTCGGTGCCCGTGCACGTGCATCGGGCCGAGGCTGACGGGCTCAAGATGGTGACAGGCGTGAGCGCGAGCGACCTTGTGTTGCACGAGAGCGACGATGTGGTCGTGCTTGGCGATGTCCGGATCCGGTTGATTCATACTCCCGGGCATACGCCGGGCAGCCAGTGTTTTTTCGTGGACCAAGGCGGACAGGAACCCGCCCTGGTTTCGGGCGATACCCTGTTTATTGGAGCCTGTGGGAGGGTCGACCTGCCCGGGGGCAACGCCGAGCAACTCCACGAATCGTTGACGCAGCGACTTGCCAGGTTGCCCGCGCGGACCGTGTTGTATCCGGGCCACCACTATTCAGAACGTCTGACCAGCACGATTTCGGAGGAACTGCGCACGAACCCGTTCATGCGAATGAACGCACTGGATGACTGGCGTGCTCTCATGCACGTCGACGAATGAGGCGTAGAAGGAATCACCGTTCACGCCAAGAATGGACTTGCTCGCCTGAGGAGCCCTCCTGATGTCTCTCTTCCGACAGGTGGCCAGGATTGCCACCCTGGCTTCAGTGAGCCTTTGTCTGAGGTTCATGTTTGAAGTTCCGCTTTTTCCGTCGGCTCCGTACCTCAAGTACGACGCCGGCGACATTCCAGTCCTTATCGGCGCATTTGCACTCGGGCCTGAGGTTGGCGTGGCCGTAGCCCTCGTCAACAGTCTCGTCTTCTTGATGCTGCGCTTCTCTCCCGAGACACTTGTCGGGGAGCCCATGAACTTTCTTGCCGGCGCCACCTTCGCGTGGTGCGCGGGCAATCTCTACTTTCCCAACAAGACAAAGCTGCGTGCGGTACTCTCTCTGATGGCCGGGGGTATCGTGTCGACCCTGGCCATGGTGGCAGCCAACAAACTGGCGTTGCCGTTCCTGACAGCCCTCTTCCTCCCTCGAGCGGTTCAGGCTACCTGGACCGAGATTCTCACGGTGATCCTGCCGTTCAATCTCGTGAAGGCTGGTTTGAACGGGGTGCTCGTATTCCTCGTTTACAAGCGCATCTCGCCGGCATTGAAGGCGGCAAACTGGGAGCAGCCAGCGAGGCCGAGGAAGACCGCGCCAGCAGGTCTTCCTGCAGCTCGGTAGCCCCGAGGGATCCAACGCGGCGTATCACGAGCTGGCTTCCGAGGTCCGGCCCCGTGCGGATTTCTTGTAACATACCGGCTACAAAATTGGTGCCCCGGAACACTTTACAAACCCCCCCAGGTTGTATATCATACACTGGCTGACTGGTTGAGGGGTGCACGTTCAGCACCCTCCCGAGTCGGGGAAGACAGCGCTCTTTTTTGATCGGGGCGCTGTTTCTCATCGTAGTGCACCTCAAGGCGGACAGCAACGCCCAAATAAAATCGGAGGTGGGATCTCCCGAAACAAACCTGTGAAAGGGGTGGCTTGCCATGAAAGCCCTGGGTCGTCACATAGTGGCCGAGCTTTCTCTTTGCGATCCGGAGATACTCAGCCACGTCTCTATCGTACGTGACATCATGGTGAGAGCTGCCTTGGCTGCCAAGGCAACTGTTCGGGAAGTCGCTTTCCATAAGTTCGAACCCGGTGGGGTCAGTGGTGTCGTGGTGCTGGCGGAATCGCATCTTTCCATTCATACCTGGCCTGAGTTCGGGTATGCAGCGATCGACATCTATACCTGCGGGGAAACAGCGGACCCGTGGAAGGCCTGTGAATATCTGGCTGCGGAGTTTGAAGCGCAAGCAATATCGACCACTACGGTCGAGCGTGGAATTCCCCAACCCTTCGGCAAGTACAGTCACACTGTTACTGCCTCCTCACTTCATGAAGAACTCCCCGTGGCGGTCAACGCCTGAGGGAGGCAAACACCACAGTGTGCTTGCACAGTGAATCGCTGTTGACCGCTTTGCGGTTGCCGTAGCGACTCGGCCGGAGCCCCGTAGTGGGCTCTATTTGTTTCCGTGACAAAGTTCTTGTTCACCCGCGCGCTCGGTCTCCCCGTGGAAAACTCGACGCCTCTGCCAGGAGAACGGGGGGCAGCACCGAACATCCCTCAACCTGGAACTCTTGGCAGACTGCCAGACCCCCGTCTCGGCGCAGCGTGGTATTCACGTCGTCGTGCCCGGGAGTCAGGCCGGCTTCTCGGTTCCCTTTGTTGATTGGCGCGACACTTTTTGGGCTGCGCCCAGACTCTCCCTGGCGGGCCTGCGAGCGGACTTTTCCCTCGCGACCTCTCTGCCCGAGGCGCCCCCGATGTGGAACAACCTGGAATGGAATCTCGGCTGGAGAGACGGCGTCGACGTTGCAGTTGTCGCCGTGTTTGTCTATTACATCCTGCTGATCATTCGTCGCACCAGCGCGGTGCAGATCCTTCTCGGAATCGTCGTGCTGCTCGTGTTGCAGGCGGTTTCCTTCTACCTTCGACTCCAGGCGACATACTTTCTCCTGCGTGGCCTTGTTCTTTCGATTGTGGTGGCCCTGCCGATCGTGTTTCAGCCGGAGCTCAGGCGTGCTCTGATGCAACTGGGAGCCCGGAGCTGGAAGTCTCCCTTTCACTTAAGCCACGACGTCCTTGCTCGTGTCATTGATGAAATCGTGTGGGCAGTCGACATTCTAGCTCAGACCAGGACGGGGGCCCTCATCGTCGTGGAGCGAGAGACCGGGCTCGAAGAGTACAGCCAGCGTGGCGTCCCCATCTCAGCTGAGGTTTCGGCCAAGCTCTTGATGTCGATCTTCCAGAAGACAAGCCCTCTCCACGATGGAGCCGTTGTAATCCGCGGGGACAAGGTCATGTGGGCCTCTGTCTATCTGCCACTTTCTGAGCAGCGACTTCCCGCGGCAAATCCCCACAGCGGTACGCGACATCGTGCCGCACTGGGTCTTTCCGAGCAGACTGACGCGATCATCGTGGTAGTGTCGGAAGAGACTGGAGAGGTCAGCATCGCGACCGATGCTCGGTTTGATTACAACATTGCGCCGGCCACGCTGAAAGAGCGGTTGCTCAGCCTGCTCAGCGTCTCGTCCCACAATCTTCCCGGTAACGTCTCGCTCGTAGGGTTTCAGCGTCTGGTCAAGCCGTGGTTGCGCCCTGATCGCTCGATAGAACCGAAGTCGGACGCGGGCGCGCCACGGGGGCGTGCCTCTACTGCCTCGGCTTCCACCGCCGACATCGCTCAGACCGTTCGCGTTGAAGCCTGGCCCCCGCGCGTGCAAGGAACTGCTGAAGTCAAGGTACGTGCTCGCGAGGTTGCACCCACGCCCCCGACTGTCCCCGTAGAGGACATTGCCGAGAAACAGCGACAGACCGAAAAGGCAGTCGAGAAGCGTGCGATTGAGGCCCGCCGCAGGGAGATTGAGCGTATGCGCGAGGACGAGTCTCGCAAGCCCGAGTCTGACGAGCTGTCAGCCTCGCGGGATGGTGCGGTTTTGTCCACGCAGCGCGACGACGGGGTGAAGAGTGCAGGGCCGTCTCGGAATTCGGAGCCACCTGCGTCTGTTGAGGCGCTTCCAACATTTCGCTCTTCAGGAGAACCGGAGTTCGGGAGAGCGGCCGAGAGCCTCTTCGAGGGTGGCCCGGTACGTGAGGTGAGCAGTCCGGCTGCCAGAGACGCGGGAGGTTCGCGCCGTCATCGACGGGGTGACTGGCTCCGACTGCGGCGACCGGGGAAGGGACGTCGGTGACTTTCGGAGAGCCTCGTTCACGCTCCAGGATCAACACGTCGCTGGCTTCGCTCGCTCTCGTCCTGTCGGTTGTACTCTGGCTGTTCGTGAAGCTGACGCAGACTCCGTTTGCCTCTTCCGTGAGCCAGGCGGACGCTCGGGTGCCCCTGGAGATCATGAAGGACGACGGGGTTGCAGCATTGGATGCTCCAAAGACCGTGCGTATTACCGTTCGCGGTTCAGAGAGCGCAATTCGAAACCTCAAGCCGAACGCGATCAGCGCGTGGATTGACATGCACGGGTTGCGCGAGGGCCGCTTTCTTCCGCTGGTGCACGTGAGCCAACCTCCCGATCTGTCAGTGGTTGCAGTCGAGCCGGAGAGTGCGCCCATTCGTCTGGAGCCCGTTGTTTCCGAGCATTTTCCCGTGATCGCAAGATTGATCGGCCATCCTGCCACGGGATACATTGCCCTGGCTCCGGTCCTGCGCACGACAATGGTGGACGTTGAGGGGCCTCGCAATCTCGTCGATCGCGTGCACGAGGTTGAGGCCGCGCTGACCTTGAACAACAACGATTTTGGTGTGATGCAGCGAGTACTGCTGGAACCGTGCGACGACAAGGGGCGCATGATCGGGGGTCTCGTGGTTTCACCAACGCACGAAATCGTGACCGTGAACATCGTTCCTGCAGTAAGGCCCCGTCTGCTCGCCGTGTTTCCCTATATCCGGGGCACGGTTCCGAGCAATCTGCGCCTGGACGTCTCCTGGAGTCCACGCTTCGTTCCGGTCATCTTCTCCTCTGATGCCGCGGCGCGCGGGTTGAGCCTGGACACGCAGCCCGTCGATGTTGGGGCCCTGAAACCCGGGGTCCACCACGTCGTCGTTGCGGTTCGCGTTCCTGCGGGAGGGACGCTATCGCACGTGACCCAGGTGTCCGTGACCCTTCATCTGCGGAAGGCACGGGCCCGTCGACCGAAGAATACCCCGCCGCACGCGAACAGCCGGCGCTGAGCTGTGCGAGAAACGCAGGGAGCAGGATTGTGGGTAGATTTTTTCAAACTGACGGCGTGCGCGGAGTCGCCAACGTGGACCTGACCGTATCGCTGGCATTGAGAATTGGGATCGCGTGCGGGCAGACCTTGAAGGCGCAGAGTCGGCGTGAGCGTCCGGCGCTCGTGATCGGTCGTGACAGTCGTGTGAGCGGTGCCATGCTCGAGGCCGGGTTTGTCGCCGGCGCCTGTTCCACGGGCGTTGACGTTTACCGTGCCGGAATCATTCCCACCCCGGCAGTTGCCTGGCTCTGTCGATCACAGGGGTACGATGGCGGCGTGATGATCTCGGCTTCCCACAATCCTGTGGCCGACAACGGCATCAAGGTCTTCGCTGCAAACGGTTTCAAGATCTCCGACGAGGTCGAGGCTCGCATCGAGTCGATGTTGCTTTCGGGGTGTGAGAATCTACCGTCGCCTCCGACGGGCATTGAAGTGGGAGACGTGATATCACTTGACGACGCCGAGGATCGCTATGTCGCGCATCTCCTCCAACACGTAAAGGATCGCCTGGATGGCCTCCGACTTGTTCTAGACTGTGCTTACGGGGCTGCGTGGCACGCGGCTCCCCGGCTCTTTCGTGCGCTTGGCGCCCAGGTGGTGGCGTTACACGACCGACCCGATGGCTCGAAGATCAATGTTGCTTGCGGATCGACTGACCTTTCCGCCCTGTCCGAGGCTGTTACTGCGGGTGGGGCGCATCTGGGCCTGGCCTTTGACGGTGATGCTGACCGCTGTCTGGCGGTCGATGAGGCCGGGCAACGGGTCGACGGCGATCAGATGCTCGCGGCGTTTGCGCGCACTTCTCCCGGAGCGTATGGCCGCACCGTCGTAGCCACGGTCATGAGCAATCTCGGTCTGCAGCTAGGCCTTGCGGAGCAGGGGATTGAACTGCGCCGTGCCTCTGTCGGGGACCGTTTTGTCCTGGAGGAGATGATGCGCTGCGGTGCCACGCTGGGTGGTGAACAGTCGGGGCACGTCATCTTTCTCGACGCAGCGACGACTGGCGACGGAATCCTGACCGGAGCTCGACTGGCCTCGCTCGTTTCAGTCACCGGTCGCCCCCTGTGCGACCTTGCTCGCTTAGAGCCTGTTCCACAGATGCTCGTGAATGTGCGAACGGTTCACAAGGAACGCCTGAACGAAGACAACCAGATCGCGTCAGCGATTGCCGAAGTGGAGCATCGTCTCTCCGGTCGAGGGCGGTTGTTGGTTCGCGCTTCGGGAACCGAGCCGCTGGTGCGCGTCATGGCAGAAGGGCCGGACGAGGATGAAATTCGTGGTATCGTGTCGCACCTGGTTGCAGTTATCGAGGACCGGCTCGGTCGCGGTTGATCCTGAGGCCGGTTTGAATGTTGTCACGTTGTTACCAATGTTGACAGATTATTAAATCCTATTGACCGGGCCCGGCCGGTCGTGATGATGAGAAGCGCGAGGGGTTGATATCGACAGCATGGATAGCAACAACGGCACGAACATCTCGAGAACAACGCGCCTCTTCAGCGTGTTCAGTACTGATGGTGCAACCGAACGTCAGGCTTCGCCTGTCGCCACGACGCCAGCCTCGGCGCGCCTGGGTTCGCCTCAGGAGGCCGCTCTTCCGCGAGGCGCAGCCTCTACTCTGCACAGCGCGCGGCGTGTTCTTGACGCTCGCCAGGCCCTGCAGGATCGTCTGGCGGATTTTGCCGGTCAGCGAGATTCCTCACCGCCTTCTTCTGCGCGCGATCAGCAGGCTGGGACCGCCCCCGGTGAGCCGGAACATTTTAGCAGGGATGCCCACGGAGGCCATCTCGAGGCACCTCATCCTTACGACCTGCCTGCCCCCCATCGAGACCCTCGACCTTCCCACGAGCTTCCTCACCAACGGGAAGGAAACCAGGGCGCCGATACGCTTCGACTTGAAGCCGAGGCCGCGCTCCGTGGCGACCAGACGCAGGAAGGCGATAGAGACCGCCGTGAGGGACGGCGCCGGCGCCCCCTGGTGGACGAAAACGATCCCGCGACTGCGGCGGACGAGTTGCATCCGACAGAACATGGCTACGGCATGCGTTGGCCCCAACACGGACGCCACAGAGAAGTTGAAGAACGCAGGGAACGCCGCCGGGAACTGTTTCAAGAGCGTAGGTGGCAAGAGGACCGCTTGCAGCAGACCCAGGCTGAGGGCCAGCTGAGCGACCTCGCGTCACGTACCGAGGAGACCGAACTCGATGACCAGAACGCCGATCCCAATCTTGAAGCAGTCGATGACGCAATGGAGTCAGAGATTGACCGGTTGAAGGGCGAGCATCTCTCACCCGACGCGCTTAGAACGGCCATTTCCGCGCTCAAAGCGAAGTATGACGATGATCGGCTTGCGGTCGAGCGCAAGAAGCACAGGGAACAGGTCGATGCGACAACGGAAGTATCGGGCGACTCATCTTCCTGTAAGTCGACTCGTGAGGGGCCCTCAGGTCGTAAGGCCCACGGGAGTCGTTCGTCCCGTGGTTTCACGGTAGACAGGGTAGGCGACCGAGAAGGCGCCGCGGATTCCAATCGATCGGGAGATGCGGCGTCCTCGCATTCCGCCGGGCATGGAAGGCCCCGCGTTGCAGCGGACGCTTCAAACTCGAATGGCACTCCAGATCTGCAGAGAAGACGTCAAGCCGAGCAGGCGCAAGCTCGATCAACAGGCCTGGATGCCACCACGAGCACGACAATGGGGGAGCACGAAACACACGGTGCTGAATTCCCGGGCCTCGGGTGGAGCGGCAGGGTTCCCGTCGCTTCACGCCAGTCTTCGCGCTCGGAGCACGCGGGAGAAAGACCTGATGGTCAGCGGGAAGCCGCTGTCGACCTGACACCCGACCGGTTTGACGCAAGTACGCGTCTGCGCGCCGCCCAGGATCCGGCGCATTTGCCTTCAGCGTCGCTCAGATCCGACGACGCACCACCGTCATCGGCCGCATCGCCGCAGCCTGCCATACGCGCAGATCGTGCTGACGCCAGATCCGACGAACATCCGCTGTCGGCGACGGGGGGACAGCCGGGTTTGCCAGCGCCTGCTTCTCGCGTGCAGACTCTACACGCCTCTGGACCGCGTAACTTTGCTTTGCACCACTCGTTCGCTTCGCAGGTGGATGATGTGGACTCATCGCCTCACGCGCAGACTCCTGCTGCGCCCGGCCGGGTGGTGGGGCGTTCGCATTCCCCAACCCCCGACACCCCATCGACTGCCACTCCGCACGCGTTCGCTCCGCGGGCGGAAGGTCCACACGCTTTCGCTCCGCACTCGGAAGGTCCGCACGCTTTCGCTCCGCACTCGGAAGGTCCGCACGCGTTCGCTCCGCACTCGGAAGG